>NZ_JBSQAZ010000001.1:0-191369 GCF_053851615.1 Mycoplasma sp. 1890 | reverse complement strand
ATCGTTCCAACTTGTTATTTTCTTTGTGCAAATATATAAATAATAATTTTTATGGTCTAACAGAAATTAATGATAAAAATATTGGCTTTATTAATAATAACGCAGAAGCTTTTATATCGCATTTAATAAAAAAGCCAATTAACCAATTAAAAATGTATGAACAATATATAGTTTTGACGTGTGTTTATTAAAAATTTTGAATAATTTAAATAACTTTAAAATTGGTTTGTTATGGTAGTGTAGTAAATTTTGTGTAAATTTATCTGCAGTACCTTTAAAATATTTTAAATTATTCTATTTTTTGTTTTTATTGATTTCGAGCAAAAAGAAGAAATTGTAGTTATTAGCCTTTTTTCTTCTAATTTTTCTCCATTTTTTATTACATTTCTTTTTGAAATGTATTTAACTTCAATAGTTTGAGAACTATAAACTGCGCCACATAAATAATAGACTTGATTATCGATTGCGTTTTTAAACAACGTATTTTTATATCAGACATCAATTATTTTATTTTCCTCTGGAATGTCTAATGTTTTTTTAATTCTATTTAATTCTTTTTGATTGTAAATTTCTTCTAAAGAAAAATCAGATTTTTTATTGTTATCAAATGTATAGATTTTTGCATTTACCGGGATATAAGCATATTTATCTTTTCTTGTTTTATAAATCAATAGCGCAACCCAATTAAATGATTCTTTAAATGACTTGCTATCATTTTTATTTAAAGCTACATTGTTAATATTTTTTTTATCACTAACTATTTTTAATTTTTTAACCATTTTGACTTTATTATTTTCAACGAGTAATAAAATTTGGTTATTTTTGCAGAAATCTTTATACTCTTCTGAAATTAATTCATTATATGTTTTTTGTAAATCATTCATATAAACTTCAAAAGGACTTTTTTCACCTTTATATTCTAGATATATATTCTTAAGTTTATTAAACTCTTGAGGGTGACTTCTGAACATTAATACATTATCGTGTTTATCTTCTTTTTCGAAGTAATCTTTCATATCATAGACACTTTTACGTTCAACTTTATAAATTATATTTTCATCATCTGGATCTTTGATAGAAGAGTATAAAGTTGCATTAAATAGTTCGATATTATGATCTTTCGTTAATTTTCTTGTAAATCTTACTTTAGATTTAATTTCTTGTTGTCTATTTTCGCCTATCGATTTTTTTACTTTATCTGTTATATCCTCGGTATTGACAGTTAAATCAGAACGCTTACAAATAAATTCACCAGTTTCTTTATCAATAATGTTGTTGTCTTTGTCAATGTAGTAGTTTTCCAAAATTGCTCATTTATTATGGTTCATTTTCATATTGTTTGCTGCAATTGCTAATATTGAAGCATCAATAGCATGGTGATCAAATTCATCACGGTTCTTTTTATCCAATTTCGCTAATTTTCTAATTATGCTTGTAAATTTACCTCTAATAGGTTTTATTGTGAATTGATTGTCATGATTTTTAGCATAGTTTGCTAAAATACTTAAAAATTCTTTACATGCATAACGCGTGTCGTTTAAATTTCTAGAAGCAAATTCTATTTCATCGCTTTGAGAAAGTGTGTCATGCAATAAATTGTTGCACTTTGCAATTAATTCATCGTATGTTTTAAATCAAGGTAAATCTTTGATTTTATCTTTTTTAGAAGTATATTTATCGGCTTTTGATCTTCAATGTACATATAACCATTTTTTTAGCTCTTCAAATTTTTCGATTGATAAAAAGTCTTTAGGGACCTTATTTTTCTTTTGCCTATTTGACTCTTTTAGTACCAAAACCTTGTTTCTGATTGAATCGTCAAAACTTTTGCTTTGAGGAAGAATATGATCAATATCTGTATATCCTGGATCTTTATAAACTTTTCTTAAATCAATATCTTGAAGAGAATATAAATCAATTCCGTCCTGTTGTAATCATAGCAATAACTTTAATTTTGTATGATCTGAGCAATTTGAAATACTGAATGAATTATCCATAGTTCTTTCTTTTACTGCCACTTCAATTAGATCATTAACTTTTTTATTGTGTTTATTTTGAGCACTGATTTTTTTAGCTTCTTCTTCACCGTTTTTATCCCTTGGCATTTCTAGGCCAACTTTTGTGATTAAATATTTTTTTCCAAATTCTTTGATAATTTGGTTAAATACCTTAACGCTTTCTCTAATTGAACTTTTAACTGCTGGAGAAACAATTAAATCGTCTAAAAAATTGGCTTGTAAATATTTGCCAGTTTGTTCTTTTGAAATTAGTTTAATTTCATTTTCTTTATTATATTCACTAACTGCTTTATATAAATCACTCTCTTTATTTCATTTTAATGACTCTAGATTGGTAATTTCATCAAACAATGCCTGCAACGTATGTTCAAAAACACGGTATGAAAGTGAATGTGTTTTATTTCCTTTTAATTTAGAACTTTGAGCAATATCTTTTATCGTGTTCTGAATATCACTGTCATTTAATAAATATTTATTGAATACTTTAATACATTCTTTATCGTTTAACTTGTTGATACGGTCATCAATGCTTCTATTATAAAATATTGGTTGATATAGCTTATCTAAGTCTCTTATTACATTGAATAAATTTTCACTGTTAAACATTGAAGCAATACAATTATTTTTTACAAAGATATTTAAGATTTCATTTGTTATATTTAGATTTTTATAATAATCGATATCTTCATTGCTAAAACTATTTGTAGTTAAATCATTATTAATTTTTTTCATTTCTTTAATAATTGATTTTTTATCTATGTTTTTAACTTTTTTATCGTTTTTAAATGAATTAAATCAATTTAAAATTAGATCTTTTTTAACTTGATTGTCTAGATTTATTTTATTCTGTGAATTTTCGTCAATATAAAAAGTTGTATTGTTTAAATTGTGTAATAAATTAAACATTTCTGCACTTGGCGTATTAATAGGCGCTCTATTGTCTTTTTTAAACACGCTACATTTTCCGGTGGTTTTTTCTCATATTACAGTATATTTTTGAATAACTTCACCATTTTCATCTCTTTGAAAAATTCCGTATTCACTCGGACTTTTTATATTGCCAGGCCCTTGTTCAAATGAACGTATATATTTAAATAAATTTAGATAATTATCACTAAATTCTTTAAATAATTTTTGATCATATTTTTTAGACTGAACTTCGAAAAGTTTTTCAAGTTCGGCAACTCATCTTTTATTAGTAAATAAATTACCTGTATTTGCTTCAATGTTTTTGACAAATCCGAATCTATCAAAGTATTTTTTTTCAATTTCGCTTGGATATTTTGAATCGTCTTTAAATTCGGCAAATGAACTGTTATTCTTATCGCCGCCTTTATTATCTTTGGTTTCTTCTTCTATTTCATAAAATATACCACGATTTTTTAAATAATCGTGTAGTATTCAGATTAATTCTTCTGATAAAATTTCTTTTGATAATGCTTTGTATTTTAAATCTATAATATGTGGGTGTTTTTGTGAAGATTTTAAATAAATATTTAAAACATCTTCGACAGATTTTAAATCTAAATTAAACATTTTGCTATATTTAATAACTAATTTTGCATAAGCATTTTTCTTTAAAGCTTTTCTTCTTATACTTCTTCTAAGAGATCTATGAGCTCTTCTATCTTCAGCTAAATTAGGTTCATCAAACAATCTAGAACCTAGCGCAATAACTTCGTTAGTTTCATTATTAACAAGTGACCAGCCTACGGAACCAATCCCTAAATCTAGGCCTAATGAAACCTCAATTTTTTTATTATCTTGCATGAATTCTCCATTCTAAAAAACATATTTATTATAAATTACAAATATAAATATTTATTTTTATCATTAAAATTTAGCGAAAATTTGAAGATTTTACTATTGCTAATATTGCAATTTTAATACACTAAACTTTTATCTTAAATTTTCGAACCAAATGAGATTACACAAAATTTATAAAATAACTTTTTTTAACATTTACGTTAAATTGCAGCAAAATGAAAAAATTGTAATTTCATAAAAAAACTAATTTTATAATATAATTTTTCACCACAAAAAATTTATTTTTTTTCATACTTGTTAATTTTTTTAAAAAAACTCTTCTAATAAGTGTTTTTTTATTGCTCCTTGAGTTTTTAATATAATTTCGTTTGTAAATTTAAATACTTTATATTAAAGAAAATCCACACAAAAAGGAAAACAAATGAAAAAATCAATCAGAAAGTTCTTACTACCTTCAGTTATAACTAGTGCTTCTATACTTCCGATGGCTATAGGTCTAATTTCTTCACAATGTACAACAGATTCCAATGTCGAAGCAATAAAAACCCAGGGCTATGCTGATGCTATGCAAAAACTAGCTAACAAATCAATCACTGTTGCTGGAGCATGATCAGACGCTCGTTTTTATGCTAAAGACCATGCTAATGATCTAGCAGTTATTGGGGCTACATCGCACATTTCAAATGATGGTGTTCAGGCGAGATCTGACTTAAAGCTTGGCGATATTAAGGCTCTTCAACAACTTTTAATTGCTGCAATAAAAGAATCAAACAAACAAGTAAAAGATAATAAAGATTCTAACAAAGAAAGCAATCTAACTTACTTAGATAAAAATAACAAGATCCAAAGTATATTCAAAATATACAACCATGATGGCTATGCTCCAGTTGGATTTGATGCAAATATCGTTTACAACATAAATGGAGATTCAAAAAAAGCCTATGAAGTTATTCCTAAAGGCGAGAGTGAATATATTTCCTTTGATGAAAAAACAAATAAATTCACAACTGTTGATGAAAAGAAAAACCTTAAAATTCAATTCATTCCTTCTTCTGATGCCGCATTAGTACAAAAAGCAACAGAGAAACTACAATTATGAATAAAGGAAAAAGGAATCAAAAATATTGAAATTAGTGTTTCAAGTGATTACAATAGTGCTGCAACAGCTTTGAAAGCTAAATCGATCGATGTCGCCTTTCTACCCGTCGATACATGAGCTAAGCTATCTGGAGATTCTAGCTTTATTATTCAAGCTGGTAGAAATGTCCAAATTATTGACCCATATATAAGCAAGCAGAATCCATCAACACCTAAATTTAATGATGAAAAACTACTAGTTGAAGCATTTAATAACTACAAAATATTCAATAAAAATAATCTTTATATCAACAAGGAACCATCTAAAAATCCAAATTCAACTACAAACGGATACAACGATGAATTAAAAACACATATTGATTCGTTGGCAACAGGAGAAGAACTTCCAACCGTTGGCTTCTATCGTTCATATATTTATGTTCGCAAAGATTCTGAAATTTACAAAATTGTTATTAAAGCCCTAAAAGAACAAGGTTCTAATTGAAAACTAAAATGATCAGAAGTAAGGGATTATGTAATTTATGGTTATACTTCAACAACATCAGCCGCCTCATATATATACCCTGAACAATGATTTAAAAAACATTTTGAAGGCTTTAAATCTTTCTTAGAATAATACAAAAACTTAATTTAATATAAAACTTAATTATGAATAAAAATTTAAAAATGAAAAGTATTAGCAACATACAACAAAATACTAATAATAATTGAAATATAAACTGAGATAATGTATCAAAAACATATCCTAATGGAACTAAGGGCTTAATTGATGTAAATCTTTCAATTAATCAAGGCGAGTTTGTTGCGATTATTGGTCTATCGGGAGCCGGAAAAACCACACTAATTAAAACAGTAAACAAAATAAATACCATTACCTCAGGAAAATTAACGGTTGGGCCTTACAATGTTAATGAATTAAAAGGAAAAAAATTAAGACAATTTAGAACAAAAATTGGAATTATCTTTCAAAATTATAATCTAGTTGAAAACATCACTGTACTACAAAATGTTCTCTCGGCAAGATTACCGCAAATGAATTTATTTAGAGCGTTTTTTGGATTTTATAGTAAAAGCGATATTGAACTAGCATATCAATGTTTAGCAAAAGTTAATATTCTAGAAAATGCTTATGATTTAGCAAAAGATTTATCAGGCGGTCAGATGCAGCGTGTGGCCTTAGCACGTACTCTAGCCCAAAAACCAAAAATTATTCTTGCAGATGAACCTGTAGGGGCACTTGATCCGATTATGGCTAAAAGTGTTATGGATGGTTTTTTAATAGCTAACAAATCTGAAAAAATTACCATAATTGCAAATCTCCATCATGTTGATCTAGCCCTACAATATGCAGATCGAATAATAGGAGTAAAAAAAGGCAAAATTATTTTTAATGATAGTTGAGATAAAGTTAATTTAGAACAATTAAAAGAAATATATGGAAAAAAATTGGAACAATTTGATGAAGAACAATTCAATGAAAACCGTAGAAAAAGACTAATTATTCAAAATGAAATTAAAGAAAAAATTAAAAAATTGGAAATCTAGAAATGGATAAACAGCAAAGCAAATCTAGCGGTCCTATTGAATATAAAAGCAAACTAAAATTATTTAGTGAATCAGTAACAAATTACTTTAATCCTAAATTCGTTGACATCAATGGCCAAAAGGTAACTAAAAAGTTCCCTTGGTTCAAAATCTTGGGTGGTGCACTAATCTTTATTTTGGTTGTAATAATAATAGCTGCTATTAAACCTGATTTTCAAAACTGAAAAGCTTTTTGAAACCATATTTCGCACTTTTTTGAGACTAATAAAAAGGCGCAAATCGGAGCTGCAGAGTTCACGCCTTATGCAACCTTCTTGCGCAGCTTATCCTATTTATGAACCACTATTTCATACTCAATATTAGGCACTATACTTGGTATTTTTATATCAGTACCGCTAGCATTATTAAGCTCTAAAAATATTATTAAAGATAAATTAATTTATCTTCCCTTTAGAATAATAATGTCGATAATTAGAGCAGTCCCCCCAGTTGTATTCGCATTTATCTTTTTCTTCTTATTTTCAAAATCATTAGCGGCAATGTTTTCAATTGCTATATTTGTTAGCTCATTAATGACAAAATGATTATATGAAGACTTAGACACCTATGATACAAGTGCATTTCAGGGAGCGCAAGCGATTGGAAATAATAAAACTCTTGCCTTTAAAAGCGCAATTTTACCTTATTTAATAAAGAGAATTGTATCATATGGATTCTACTCATTCGAAATGGTTGTTAGATTTGCAGCTATTTTATCAATTGTTGGAATATCAACAATTGGACAACTTCTTTCTGACCAATACGCCATAACAGATAACCTATCACATATGTCAATTGTTTTATGAGTGTTAATTGCCTTGATGATAGTAATCGAAGCATTAAACTATATGATTAAAAAATTCATTTTAGAATATTCTCAAAAGCACCCTCAAATTGATGAAAAACTTCCATTTGCAAAACAATTAGAACAGCTTAAAAAGCAAAAGTCAAAAATATATATATTCAAGATTTTTGTCATTATTCTTGTGTTTGCGCTTATCCTTGCTTCGCTAACACAAATTGAATGAAAAATTGGAAATAGTATAAAAATTAGTCAATTCAAAGATGGGATTAATAAGCTTTTCAATCCGGATTGATCATTGTTTGGTGGTAATTGAAAAACATCAAAAACAAGTGTTATACCATTAGGGGCTTCGGCTCTACTAGTGGCAATAGCTTCCTCAGTCATTGGTTTGTTTTTTGCACTAATATTAGGAATTCTCGCCGCAAAAAATATTAATAAGTATTTTTCTTACCCATTTAAATTGATTATTATTGTTATTCGTGCTATACCAGCGTTCACTTTTGCCATTCTTTTTATAATCTTGTCAAAAGACTCAAAACTATTTGCCGGGGTCTTGGCACTGGGGATACATTCAATTGGTATGCTTGGAAAACTAATTATGGAGTCAGTTGAAAAAATTCCACACAAGGTGTTTCAATCCTTGGACTCACTAGGCGCAACATGATTTCAAAAAGTCAAATTTATTGTTATTAAATCAATATTACCGCAATCTCTGTCTAACTTCTTATATAGAGTTGAAATCAACTTCAAAAGTACAGTAGTAATTGGCGCCGTAGGAGCTAGTGATTTTGGTTTCCAAATCAGTACATACTCATCCAAAACTGAAGACTGAGACAAGCTTTCATCATACCTAATTTTTACCATTATTGTATTATTGACAATTGAACAAATTTCAAATATCATTCGCTCCAAACTAACAACTGGATACTTCTTTGGCCAAGATGTTTGGTTTAAAAAACTAATTAAACAAAATATGATTATTAAGTCGCTTGCCGTTGCTCTTGTGAACAATGAGGAATTCAAAAATGAAACAAGATATGCAAAATATATGATTGCAAAACACAAGAAGGATCAATTATTTATATACAATTATTGATTAAAAAATGATTTAATTCCAGATGAAAAAAATTATAAAAGGCTAATGACAAATAAAATAGACTATTTAAATCAATATAAAAAAATATTAGTTAAAATTAAAAATGATGTTAAAAATGTTTATAAAACAACATATATGCGAACAATTCAAAATCTAGCAAATATGAAAAACTGATTCAAGAAATCTAAAATAGCTAAAAAATCCGCCAAAATTGCGGTTGATCATTATTTTGACAATTATTCATTAACGGTGGCCTAAATTATGGAAAATATGAAGCAAAAATTTATTAAATTTTGAGAATATCTAAAAAACGCAAATAATATAACATTGTGTACTCATGTTGAACCAGATGGTGATACCCTAGGATCTGCAGTCGCTCTAAAGCATCTTATAAAAATAAACCTAAAAAATAAGAATGTAAGAATTTCTGGCGGCGATTATCCAAGAAACCTATTGTTCTTGGAAGATGAAAAAATTTCATTAGTTGATAATGACTTTTTTAATAACTCACTAAAGGTGGTTGTTGATACATCTACAAAGAATAGAATCTTTGATCAAAGAGTCAAAACCGAAGAATCAATTAAAATTGACCACCATCCTTTGGAAGGCAAATGATTATTTGAAATTGGCGGTGATTTTTGACCCGCAACCGGACAGGTAATGACTAAACTTGTTATGGAACTAAATTTAAAAACAGACAAAAAAGTTCTCGAAGGCCTTGCTGTGGCAATCATTACTGATACTGAATTTTTCAAAGAGAGAAATGTTACCCAAGAAACTTTTAAATGTATGGAATTTTTATTAAAGGAAGGTCTAGATTATAATCTTTTACTTAAAAAAATGCAACTTAATGCGGAAGAAAACAGATTCATTTTTAATGCAATAAACAATTCCCAAAAAGAAGGAATAGTTACATATATGATTGTTGATCAAATTGTTTCAAATGATATCGCAAGACCTCTTGTTGCTAAATTTGTAGAAGTATCTAACACCGAAGTTTCACTAGCATTATTAAAACGAAAACAGGGTGATTATCGCTGTGAAATTAGATCAAAAACTACTTATGATGTATCAAAAGTTGCAAACTATTTTTAAGGCGGTGGGCACTTAAACTCATCTGGATTTATTCAACAGGATTTAAATAAATTGCAAGAAATAGTTAACTTTATAAACAAACATTATTTAATATAAAAAATAAGAGTTAGGGGCGCATTAAACCTCTAACTTTTTAAAATATTAAAATATAATTTTAAGTACTAATATTTTATCTAAAAGGAAATTGTTATGTTTAAACCAATTGAACCATATAAAACTGGTTTTTTAAAAGTAAGTGATATTCACTCTATATATTATGAAGAAGTAGGTAACCCAAATGGTCAACCAATTTTATTTATACATGGTGGTCCAGGAGGGGGAATTTCTGAATCAAATCGCCAATATTTTGACCCAAATCATTACCGAATTATTTTATTCGATCAAAGAGGTTGCGGCAAATCTATGCCGTCTGCCGAAATAAAAGAAAATACTACACTAAACTTAATTAGCGATATTGAAGAGTTGCGAAAAAAGTTAAATATTGATAAATGGATACTTTTTGGTGGTTCATGAGGATCATGTTTGTCACTTATTTATGCCATTAATTACCCTCAAAATGTATTGGGTATGATTTTGCGAGGTGTATTCTTAGGGCGCCAAGAAGACGATTATTACCTTTATCAGCAAGGTGCTTCTTTCTATTTTCCTGAAGCATATGAAGAATTTTCCAACTTTATTCCAATTGAAGAAAGACATAATTTAATCAAGGCATACCACAAGTATCTAAATAGCCCAAATATTGAATTAGCATACAATGCAGCATACCATTGAGCTAAATGAGAACTCGGGCTTATAACGATGAATCCACTAACAGAAATAGAAGAAATTTTATCTAATAAGAAAAGCAATTTAGAATTAGCTAGACTTGAAAATCATTATTTTATTAATCATATTTTTTTAGAAGATAACTATATATTAAAAAATATTGACAAAATCCGAAATATTCCAACAATAATTATTCATGGTAGATTTGATATGGATTGCAGACCAGAAGGCGCTTACCTTTTACATAAAAATCTAAACAAATCAAAGTTAAATTTTGTTATTGCAGGCCATTCCTCGAAAGAAGAAAAGATTGCTGAAGCACTAGTTAATGCTACAGAAGAATTTAAAAATTTGCAATAAATAATTCATAGACTTTGAAGGCAAAAACATTCAGAAAATACGCCTGAATGTTTTTTTACAAAATCTCATTTAAGTTTTTCATCTAGATTAGATTCAAAAAAATATTTTAAATAAATTGAATCAAATTTTTTTAAGCTTTTGAAGCTAAAATAAAAAAGATAATAAAACCTACAAGTATTAATATTAGCAAGATCAAGTCAACAATTATTAACAAAAATAAAGTGTTTATATTCGAACATAAACAATAATGCTTTGATTCAATGTCTATATTATTGAAATTCAGAAATAGTGACGACTTCATTGTTAATTTCACTAAGAGCATTATCATAAAATATTAATAATATGATAATTGTAGGTCTATAGATGCTAGATTATAATTGAAAGAATTGACGCAAAACCCGACACAACATTAGCTATATTGCAACAAATGTATATATTGACATTACAACAACAATAAAAGTAAAAACAATGCCAGTGATAGATCAAATGAAACAAAATGACCTTGTTTAGACTTTTTTGTTTCGCACAAATGTTGCTTCATCAAAATAGCCAGTCACTCATAAATAAATCCTATAAATTTCAAATGTATAACCTATTATATTTTTTTCGAATATTTAGCTCAATAAACTAAATTATGATTTATAAAAAATGTGATCTTTATTCCAGTATCTTCTTACCTTCTAAGCGCCTGAAGTGCCTATGATTACCCTGATAAACAATAATAATGAAAAAATAATACCTAGAGGTATTAATAACTTGCTGCATCCAATTTAGAATTAACTTTTTTTCCTCAATTGCGCTTTAATTTAAAATTAAAAATATACTAGTTTTTTTTAGCAAATCACTTCTTTAAGACATACAAATAAGTTCGCTTAATACGTGATTTTGTATATCTTTTTGATGTACAAGAATCAATAAATTCATCGTAGGATAAAGCATCAATGTTTTTCTTAAATAAATTTTCCATCCCTTCACTAACCAGTTTAATTTTGGCGATTCTTTTTGGTGACCAATGTCTTATTATTCTTTGGAATTTTTTATATGTATCTTCAATCCTCTTAACTCTTTTAATTTTTAGTGGAGAAAAATTTGAAATATCCTCATTATTTTTTATCATTTCTCTTAATTTTGTTCCTGATGCATAAATCGAACTTGTTTCCCCGGAATGATGTGAAATTGACCTTTTAATACAATCAAGTTTAATATGAGGTTTATTTTTTAATACGTATTTAGTGTATTCAAAGCCCAAAATATCTTGCGGAATTTCTTCTTCTTTTAAGAATAGTTTTAACGATTCATAACAGGATAAAATAAAGGATTTTCCTTGTTTTAAAAGCAACTTAACATTTTTGTTATATAAATCCACATTTTCATCCAATAGCTTTGCAGCACTTATATATTTTTTTATTTCATCGCTATCGGATGTTCCAAAAAAAAGAATATCAATTTTTTGTTTATCTAACATATCAATTGAGCCTTTTGCAAAAAAGTGTGCTGCCTGTGTTGAAGTTTCAAAATCTAGCTTAACAACCTTATCAACACCATATTTCATACATATTTTTTTCCTTTTTGCAAAAGGAGCGCAAGCAATCTCACCACGTTGGGTAAAATTAGAGGACAAGGCAACAATAATTTTCGAATTTGGATATCTTTCTTTAATTTTATTAATTAAGTATATATGACCATTATGAAATGGATTATATTCTGCAATAATGCCAATTTTTAACATAAATTTATTCTTCCTACAATTCAATAATTCTTAAAAATTATAAATTAATTTGCTTTAAAAAAAATCTAAAAAGACCTATTAAAAAATAATTTCTTTATAATTAATGTACTAAAGATAATAAATAAAAATTGGAGAAATTATGATTGATTTATCAATAAAAAATGTTGCAAAAAGATTGAATATACGTAATGAGCAGGTTAGTGAAACCCTTAAATTATTAAAAGAAGGCGCTACAATTCCCTTTATTTCACGTTATAGAAAAGATGTGACCGGTGGTCTTGACGAAGAACAAGTTGCAAATATTAGCGAATTTTATGAGTATGATGTAGAACTTCAAAAAAGGAAAGAATATGTTAAAAAAATTCTTGAAGAAAAAAAGCTACTTGATGTTGAAATATCGAAAAAAATTGATGATGCAATAACTAAGCAGGAAGTTGAAAATATATATGAACCTTTTAAGGTAGGCAAAAAAACAAAAGCCACCGAAGCTCTTGCGTTAGGATTAGGGCCACTTGCTGAGCTTATTATGACAAATAAGGATGAAAAATTTAATGTTTTTAAAGAAGCTTCGAAATATATTAATGGAGATACATTAAAAGATGTTGAACAAGTTTTAGAACAAACTAAATATATAATTGCTCAAAATATTTCACAAGATATTTCAGTTCGCGAATATGTTAAAAATCAACTTATAAACTACGGTGTTATCGTAACAAAAAAGAAAAGTGTGGATGACGAAAAAGAAACATTCAAACAATATTATGACTATAGCGAGAAGGTTAAAAATATCCCTAACCATCGTGTATTAGCTATTACTCGTGGTGAAGACAAAAAAATCATTTCATATACAATTGAATTCAATGAAAAAGTTATCATTTATTATCTAAACAACAAATTTTTCATCAACAAAAGAACAGCTAAGATTGTTAATGAAGCAATAAAGGATTCACTAGATCGTTTAATATTTCCATCGATAATAAGAGAAATAAAGACAGATTTATTTGAGCGTGCCGAAAAAGAAGCTATTGAAATTTTTGCTCAAAATCTTGAAGATTTATTACTTTCTCCAGCCACAAAAAATAAAAATATTTTATCTATCGATCCTGGATATACTAACGGCTGCAAATGCGCAATGCTAGACGGTAATGGAAAATATTTAGAAGGTTTTGTTATCCATCCACACACTAACTCAAAAGAAGAATTTCTAAATGCAGTCAAAAAGATGCATGAAATACTTAACAAATATGAGATTGATCTAATTGTTATTGGAAATGGAACCGCTAGCCGTGAAACAGAAGAATTTATTGATAAATTATTAAAAATAAGAAGAGAAAAAGAATTAAACAAAAACACTAAATTTGCCATTGTTAGCGAAGTAGGCGCTTCTGTATACTCGGCTTCAAAAATTGCGCAAGAGGAATTTCCTGATTTAGAACTAGAATTTAGATCAGCAATTAATATAGGCAGAAAATTTCAAGATCCTTTGAATGAGCTAATTAAAATTGAACCAAAATCTCTTGGGGTAGGTCAGTATCAACATGATGTTAATCAAAAAGAATTATCTTTAAAATTAGCATTCAAAGTCGGAAAGGCAGTCAATATGGTTGGAATTGATTTAAACACCGCAACCAAATATATATTAGAGTATGTTTCTGGCCTTTCGAAATCATTAGCACAAAATATTGTTGATTATCGTAATGAGAACGGCTTATTTAAATCAAGAACTGATCTTAAAAAGGTTAAAGGTTTAGGCCCTAAAGCTTATGAACAATCAGTTGGTTTTCTACGAATTTATGATTCTAATGTATTTTATGATAAGACAAATATACACCCTGACTTATATGAACTTGCCGATAGAATAATAAAAGAATTAGCTATTGATTTAAAAAATATCGATAAGGAAATATTGCTTTCAACTAATAAGGATGAATTAGCTAAAAACCTAGGCGCAAATCAATATGACATTGACCTAATTATTGATTCTTTATTAGCACCTGGAAAGGATATAAGGGATGATAAACCAGGATATATTGTTAATGACAAAATTTTAAAATTTAGTGATATCCAACTGGGCCAAGAAATTATTGGCCAGGTTCAAAATATTACCAACTTCGGTGTATTTGCCTATATTGGCCTAAAGGAAAATGTTTTAATTCATATTCGCAATATGAAGAAGGAAAATTCCCAATATATCAACCATCCTAATGAACTAGTTTCAATTGGCGATAACATAAATATAAAAATTATTGATATTGATAAAGTAAACTCAAAAATTCAAGGAAAAATTATTTGAAAATAAATTAATGTATTAAAATTTTATTATACTGTTTTTAATTAAGATTAAAAAGGGTTGGCCATAGGCCGATCCTTTTTGTAATTATAAGATATAAAAAAGGAGATAAAAATGAATACCAAAACTTTTGATTCGGAACTAAAAGCAACACAAATTTTTAGTGCTATATATAATGTTTCACAGATCAAAAATATTGATGAAGAAGCAGTAGTTGATTTATTTAAAAAAGCTGTTGAACAAGTGATTTTTAGTCAATATGATCCTGATGCTGAATTAGAATTTATCATTGATAAAGATAAGAAACAGTTTAAAATAATAAACCATACAAAAATCGTTACTAATGACCCTATAACATATGAAGACAAAGATAATTTTTGTCCTTGCATTGAAATCGCTTTAAGCGATGCTAAAAAAATTAATGCAGATATTAAGGAGGGCGATATCATTGCCGAGGAAATAGATTTCGAATTATTCCATAAACGTGATTATCAAAAAATTCTAAGTATCTTCAACCAACAAATTAGAGAATTGGAAAAACAATTAACCTTTAATAAATATAGTAGCTTAATAGGTACTATAGTTAAAGGTAAAATAACAAATATTACCAAAACTGGCACACTCATGGAATTTCGTGATGGAACTGTTGCTTATATGCCACCATCTACAAGCAATTTAAGATTATTATCCAATCTAAAAGCCGGCGATTTGTTAGATGTTTATATTGAAGAAGTAAAACCTGAATCTAAAAATGCACAAATATTAGTATCCTCAGTTGAATCTAAATTAATAAATAAATTATTCGAACAAGAAATACCAGAAATTGCTGAGGGATTTATTGAAATTATTAAGGTTGTTAGAATACCAGGGGAAAGAGCAAAAGTTGCCATAAGAAAAACAGAAAAAGCGCCTTTTGCTCTCGAAGAATTAGGCACAGTAATCGGAACAGATTCAGCTAGAATTGAAGCTATTTCAAAACAACTAAACCACGAAAAAATTGATGTTGTATTATATGATGAGGACAAAAAGAAATTTGTAATGAATGCTGTTAGTCCTTCAAGAGTTATTGATATTGTCGAAAAAGAAGGTTCAACTCCGCAGTTCAATAGTTTTATTGTTATTGTTCCTAATGCTCAACATACTTTAGCAATTGGTAAAAAAGGGCAAAATGTTCGACTTGCCTCAGAATTAACAAGAAGCCGTTTGGACATAATTAGCCAAGCGCAAGCCGATCAACTCCAAATAAAATATTCATTTAAAAATGCAAATATTACTGAAGAAGAAGCTAAATTAAAATATGTAGGTCAAAAGTTAAATCTAAAACCAATTAGTAATCATAGAAATTCTAAGAAATCCAATGAATCATTCTTTGATAATACATTCAATATATCAGAATTTGACCAAGACCTAGCTGAGCTTAGACAAAAAGCACAACAAACAGATCATATTTTTGAAAAACAATTATATGAATCTATTTCTGATGAGGAAATAGAAAGAACATGAATTGATATGCAAAATGAATTAGAAAACGAAGAAATGGAATATTTAGATGTATACTCAGGTAACACTAAACAAAATGAAATTAAAGACAAAGCAAAAATCGAAGCCGACTATGAAAAAATAACTCAAACAAAAATGAAGGACTTCAAAAAAGATGATGACCTAAGTGCTGGTTTAGAGAATTTAGATTTAGGTGATTTAAATGATGAAGATTGATAAAAAATATAGTCGTAAATCTATTGTTGATGGAAAAATTTATCCTATAAAAAACTTAGTTAGATTTGCAAAAATTAATAATGAATTTTATTTTGATCCAAACATTGAACTAGGTGGTCGAGGAACATACTGTTTAGATAATGAGGAACAAATCGAAACCCTTTTTAAAAAACATTTACTAAATAAAGCATTTAGACAAAATATTGATGATTGTATTTATAAAAAATTATGAAATGAGGTGAATATATGGCTAAGCAAAAATGTAACAAAAGAATTTCAAATGTAGACAATATTAAAGAAAAATTAAACGTTGTAGAAGCAAAAGTCAAAAATGGTGTATTTATTTTTACAGGTCCACTAACAGTTTGTGAATTTAGTCAAAAAATTAACCAAACTGCTGCGCAAATTTTAACCTACTTCTTTAAAAAAGGAATAATGAAAAATATTAACACCTTCTTAAATGAAGAAGAAATTGCGGAAATATGTTTACATTATAATCTTGATTTTCAAAAAGAAGAATCAGTTGATGCTGAAAATTTATTTGATAAACTTGAAGTTATTAATGATCCAAACGACCTTTCAACACGCCCTCCCATTGTAACAATTATGGGCCATGTTGACCACGGTAAAACAACACTAATTGACCAAATTAGAAAAAGTAACATTCTTTCAACAGAATTTGGTGGGATTACCCAACATACTGGTGCATATCAAGTTGAATACAATGGTAGAAAAATTACCTTTCTTGACACCCCTGGACACGAAGCGTTTACTGAAATGCGTTCGAGAGGGGCTAGGGTAACTGATATTGTTATCATTGTTGTAGCTGCAGATGACGGTGTTAAACCGCAAACTATTGAAGCAATCGATCATGCGAAAGCTGCCAATGTGCCAATTATTATCTTTGTTAATAAGATGGATAAGTCAAATGCAGATCCTGAGAAAATTAAAAGCCAACTAAGCGAGCATAATATTATTTGTGAAGAATGAGGAGGCGAAAACCAATTCATTTATGGTTCAGCAATGATGAATAATAATATTGATGCTTTATTAGAATCTATTTTTCTTCAAGCTGATTTACTAGACCTAAAGGCAAATCTGAATCGCGATCCTTTTGGAACTATTATTGAATCAAAGATTGATAAAGGTAGAGGGGTAGTGTCAACGGTTATTGTTGAGAATGGTACTCTTATGCCCCGAGATTTTATTGTCGCTGGTGGTCAATATGGAAACATTAGAAGCTTAACCTCAACCGAGGGAAAACCATTGCAAAAAGTCTTACCAGGCACACCTTGCATAATTACAGGTCTCAATAAGAATCCCTCATCAGGTGATAGATTTATTGTAATTAGTGATGAAAAATTCGCTAAGAAGCTAGCAGAAGAAAAATCTTTTATTAATAAACAAAAAGAATTAAGCGAAAGAAATTCCTTCACTATAAAAGATGGACAAAAAACCTTAAACATAATTATTAAAACTGATGTTCAGGGGACTGCTGAAGCAATTAAACAAACGCTATCTAAACTAAAAAATGATGAAATCTCTGTTAATGTTATTAGAGCAACAGCGGGAGAGCTAACTAAAGCGGACTTACTCTTAGCTGAAGCATCTAATTCAAGAATTTATCTATTTAACATTAGCACATCAAGCGAAATTAAAAAACTAGCTGAAACTAAAAAAATAAAAATTGTTTCTCATAACATTATTTATAAAATTGTTGAGGAAATAGAAGCAATTATAAATACCTTAAAAGAACCAGTTTATGAAGAAAAATTAATTGGACAGGCTGTTGTTATAAAACTTTTTTTCTACTCGAAAGTAGGAACAATTGCAGGTTGCATGATGCTTGAAGGACAAGCGAAAGAACTTTGCAAAGTTGAAGTAATTAGAAAAGGCAAAAGTATCTTTAAGGGCTCAATAAGCTCCTTAAAAAGAGAAAAAAATGATGTTAAAGTTGTCGAAAAAGGCTTTGATTTTGGTACCCATATTAAAGATTTTGATAAAATAGATATAGATGATGAATTAAAATTTTATGAGGATGTATTAGTATAATATGAACGCAATTATGCATGAAAGAAAAACTCAATTATTATTAGAATTAATTGGAAATAGTTTTTTTGAATTAAAAGATTTTGATGTAACAAACATCTCAATTAACGACGTAATTTTATCAAACGATGGATCACATGCTAAAGTATATATAACCTTATTTAAAGACAAGGAAAGATACTTTGACAAAGTGACTTCAATGGCGCCATTTATTCGTTCAGTTGTAGCTAAAAGTTGAAAATATAAAAAATTACCAGAACTAGTATTTTTAATTGATAAAGTTGAGCCTGAAGCTGCAAGAATTGAAAAAATACTTAAAGATATTAAAGAATAGTACTTAATAAATGAACAATCAGTATGATGCTATCGTAATAGGTGGTGGTCATGCCGGAATCGAAGCAACTTTTGCACTAGCAAAAAGAAATCTAAAAGTAGCCTTAATAACTCTAAATACTAACCGCTTAGCAATGCTACCTTGTAATCCATCAATCGGTGGATCGGCAAAAGGAATTATTACTCGTGAAATCGATGCCCTAGGAGGAGTTCAGGGCTTTTTTGCCGACCTATCCATGATCCAAATTAAAATGTTAAATACTTCAAAAGGTCCAGCTGTTTGATCGCTTAGAGCCCAAATAGACAAAGATAAATATTCACAAATAATTCTAAATGCTGTAAAAAAAGAAAATAATATTGTTTTAATTGAAGATGAAGTTTCTGATCTAATCATAGTTGACAAAAAATGTGTTGGTGTTAAAACTTTAAAACACGGCGATATACACTCACAAGTCACAATTATGACAACCGGTGTCTATATGAACTCACGCATCCTACGAGGCACTGATATTAAAAACGATGGTCCTGACGGTGAAAAAAATAGTTCAACTCTATCCAAAAATTTAGCTAAATATGGTTTTGAAATCCAAAGATTAAAAACCGGAACTCCTTGTCGTATTTATACTGATAGTATTGATTTTACAAAAGTAGAAAGAGAAATTCTAGATAAAACTGAACTTTGTTTTTCCAAGCGAAGTAATATAAAATTAGATGAACAAACTTCTTGTTTTCTAACTCATACAACAGCCAAAACTAAAGAAATAGTGCTAAAAAACCTTGATAAAAGCTCATTATATTCTGGAATAATTATTGGTATCGGACCAAGATATTGCCCTAGCATTGAAGACAAAATTGTTAGATTTCAAGACAAGGAAACACACCACATATTTTTTGAACCAGAAACTAAAAAAGGCGACATTATGTACATTAACGGCTTATCCACTTCAATGCCTGTCGATGTCCAAGATGAAATGATTAGATCGGTACCTGGATTAGAAAATTGTAGAATCCAAAAATATGGATATGCCATTGAATATGATGCTATTAATCCGCTTAATTTATATAAATCGCTAGAATCTAAAATATTAGAAAACTTTTTTTCGGCCGGACAACCTAATGGGACAAGTGGTTACGAAGAAGCGGCGGCCCAAGGCTTAATAGCCGGAATTAATGCGGCAAATAAGATTCAAAATATGCCTTCTATGGAAATCAAAAGAAGCGATGCTTATATCGGTGTCTTAATTGATGATATCGTTACCAAAGGTACCACAGAGCCATATCGTATGTTAACAAGTCGTTCGGAATATCGATTATTATTAAGAAATGACAATGTTGATGAAAGATTATGCCAATATGCTTATGACAATAAAATGATAAATAAAGAAGAATATCAAAAAATTGTTAATAAATATAATCTTATCCAAACGACAATTGAAGAACTTAAAAATAAATATGTGTCTTCAAAGAGTGAATTAGGCATTAAATATAACGTTATCAATGGCCAATCTTACCTTAAGTTACTTGCCAATCCTGAGACAGACCCAATAGATATCTTAGGAAATGATTTTCCCTTCATTGAAGAATTAACAATTCAAGTAAGACTATTTGGATATCTTAAAAAACAAGAAACAGCTGCTGAAAAAATGATTCGCCTGGAAAATCTAAAAATCCCTGAAAATATAAATTATTCCTTGGTAGATAATCTTGCTACAGAAGCAAGACAAAAACTTGAAAAAATTAGACCCTCAACTATTGGACAAGCAACAAGAATTAGTGGAATTAACCCTTCCGACATACAAATGCTAATGTTCTATCTAAATAACCGCAAAAAATAAAAAATAAAATGAAAATAAACTTAATTGCAGTTGGTTCTTTAAATTCAGATATTAAGAAAATTTATGATTCATATTTAAAAAAAATAAACTTTTTAGCAACAATTAATTTAATTGAAATTAAAGAAATTATCAATGATAATATTGATATTAAAATTGCAAAGGAAACTGAAGCAATATTAACAAAAATACCAAAAAATTCAAAAGTTTTTTATCTTTCATTACAAGGAAAACAAATGAGTAGTGAGGAATTTTCCAATATACTTATTGAAGATAATTTAACTTTTATTATTGGTGGGTCAAATGGCGTAGATGAAACAAAATTTAAAAATAAAATTTGTTTTTCCAGAATGACCTTCCCACATCAGTTATTTAGAATTATGTTAATTGAACAAATTTACCGTGGATTAGCCATTAAGAAAAATATTAAATATCACAAATAATTACACCAAATTTTGGTGTAATTTTATTATTTGATTTTTTTCTCTAGACATTTAGGGATCTATTGACGAAGTTAAAACAAAAAACCAAAACCTTTACAGCTTATAGGTTTTGGTTTTTAAAATTAAGCATTATTTCTTTAAATCTTTAAATTCAAAATTAATAATACCAGAGTTATAAACTACTGCGAGTTTTTCGGTTTCACTATCTTGAATTATACGCTGTTGATCATTATTTGTTCATATATAAGTCCCTGATGATCTTGTATTTTTTACTCAAAGGTCGTTGCCTAACATATGATCTCATTCTTTATTTGAACCACCACTATGTCTAAATCCGTTATTAGGGTGATCTAATGGAGATTTTTTATTATCATCAGCGTCATCTGGTGTTTGTCAGCTCGTAGGATGAGTAGATAACCATTTAGCAAAGTCATAATTAGATCAAACATATGCCATGGTAGATCCCATTTTATTATTATTAAAATTAGTCATAAATGTAGAAAGTGGTGTTATTAAACTATCTTGTAATGCTTTATTTTTGGCAACATTAAAACTTTCATAACGATTAATAAATAATGAAACATCCTTACTATTTTGATCATAATCTACATCTAATCTTAATGTATATATCGCAGCAACAGGCATCGTTTTCGAAGGATCGTAGGTTTGATTACTTGCATTTGTAATTTTATTTCCTTGTGTGTCCACGATGGTATGTTGGTTTTGAGTATAATTTTGTGGTCCAACTAATATTTTTCCAGGTAATATCGCTTCCAGTTGAATTAATTTATCATTAATAACTCTTATTCTTAAAACTTGGTTTTCCGATTCTCATGTTACTGATGTAGATTGTTGATAAACATCAAATTCAGGGAATTGAAACTTAATATTAAAGTTAGCTTTATCTATTCAACCATCACGCTTAGTAACGGTGGCACTAGTTGCATTATTGGCATTCTTATAATCAAATATTTCCTTAGTTTTGTAATTAATAATTACAGCATCATTAGAATTTTCAAGGCCTAATGCTTCTTTAAATGTTTTAATAGTTTGTTTTTTAACTTCTTCAGCAGTTGTTTGCATTCAACCTAATTCATCAGCTTTACCAATAACTTGTTTAGTATTTTTACCTAGATTAGATTTATTATAATCTTTAAAGAATAATCCTGAGGTTCCCGCTTGAAGTTGTAAATCTTGCTTTGTCTTAAATGTAATATCTACATCTTTTTCAACAGAAAATCCTGAAAATTCCTTAAATACTTCTAAATTTGTTGGTTTAAATTCATAACGTAATTTAAGATTATTGGTTTTTTTGGTAATACTTGAACTACCAGGTTTAATAAATTTGCTAGTTGATGAATCCTTGACTAATTTAACCTTAAAGTTTAAGGGATTATAGATTAAATTACTATCAATTTTGGTAAATGCAAATGTATCAAATAATTCAAGAAATCCATCAAGATTTGTAATATCAAGTTCATTTGATGAATCTTTAGGCAATATTATTTCAAGTTTCTTATCAAATTCTTCCCTAGTAATTCCTGGTTTAGCAGAAATTTGGTAATATGGTTTAGTTTTATTAGCATTTTGATCATTTGGATTAGTTTCACCTAAAATAGTTTCATAAAATAGTTTGCTATTTGTATTAGTTCAATCTAATAAAACTTTTAGCTTAGATTCAATATTTTTTAATGCGGTATTAGTTTTTTCAACTAAGAATAAGTCATTAATAATATCTCCACTTTTTTCTTTAACTAAATTATCTTTTTCACTATTTAATGATTCATAATCCTGTGAATATTTAGTTTCAAGAGCAGTAAGTTTGTTGTTATTATTTTTTCACTTAACTGATGTTTTGAATAATAATTGATAAATTTCTGTTAAATCTCTACGTTTATTTAAAAGGCTACTGAATTCTGACTTAAATTCATTAATTAATTCATCATATCCAGTTATCAATTGTTTTGTATCAAATGCATAAGTTTGTAAATCGGGAGCCGATTCAGTAGTTTTTATTTTTGAAATTTTTTGTTTTAATAATTCAAATTTTTGCTTTAATTCATCAAATAATTTCTTGGAATTTTCAAACCCTGCTTTTTCAAACAGTTTAGTTAAAACAGTATCAGAAAATTGAGAATTATATTTATCAAAAGTAGTAGTTAGCTTTGAAATAATACCAGTGCCATCTTCAAGCATTTGAGAAATATCATCTTTTATTTTTTGTGTTAGATTTTGCTTTGCTTCTTTTGCAAGTTTGATATTTTCAAGGTTTAAATTTATAAAATCATTTATAAAAGAATTTTTTGAACCGATGGAAATATATTTACTATCAACTGTGTTTTTGAAGTTTTTATTTTGATTAATAAACATTTCAATAGAGGTTTTTAGATTTCTTAGATTTATTAGTTTATCTTTAGCACCTTGTGTCCATAATGTATCATTAATTATATTTGCATTGAAATCAACAAGCTTCTGAAACTCGGTATTTAAAAGTGTTTGTTGGGTATCAAAAGTAGCAACAATTTGCTTCTTATATTCATCAAGTGCTTTTCTCAAAGCGGTATTAGTTTTATTAATTGCTTCTACTGCCTCAGAATAAGTATTATCTTTGGTTTTTACATTATTAATGTTTAATGAATTAACAGCATTTGCTTCGAATGTTGATAATAATACACTACTTTGTACTTCGTTTTGACCTTGTTTTGATAATTTAGTATGAAGCTCGCTAGTTTTAGTACGAAGAGATCTTGCTGAGTTAACTTTTTCATTAACAATACCATCAATTTTATCTTGAATCTTCTTTATCTGAGCTAATTTAGCTAATTCATCATTATTAGTATTAGAGTTTAACTGCTTTGATTCTGTAATTAATGTCTGCAACTGATTATAAGCTTCCTTAACAGCATCAGAATCAAGTAATTCATTTAATCCTGTTTGTTTATAAGAAAGAATATTTTGGGCGTCTTGGTATTTGTATGCTAATGTTTTAGCATTGGCAAAAACATATTCAATTGAATCATTACCAGTTCCATTCAGTCACTTTTGTGCTAAGTTTGCAAATGTATTAGGATCAGTATTTTCATCTAATTGGACTTGTTTTAATTCATTTTCAAATTCTGTAATTTTTTTATTAATTACTGCTTTTTCGTTCGCTATAATAACAGTATCATTCTTAATTTTTAACTTAACACTTGCTAGTTGTTGATAAACTTCTAAACGTGCTTTAAGAAGTTCAAGTTTCTTGATTTTCTTATCAATTTTATTTGATGCTTCTTCAGTTTGGTCTGCTGATGAAATATTGGCTTCATACAATGTTTTAACAGTAGCTAATTCATTTTCTAACTCAGCCTTATTTGTATTCACAGTGACATCCAAAGGAACGAAAGCACTAACAAACTGTTCAATTTCCGTTGCTTTTGAGGCGAGTTCGACTAACTTAGATAAAAATGCTTTTAGGTTATTAACCTTATTTAGATTTTCATTTAACTTTTCTACGCTATTTGTTTCCTCTTTATTAGTTGATGCATCGATAATATCATCTATTTGATTATTTAATGATGTTATTAGGGGCAGATATTGTTTAGCGTTTTGATATACTGCAGAACCCTTAATGTTATTAATAGCATCAAATAAGTCTTTACGAGTTTGACGTATTTTCGTTTGTTCATTAACCTTAGTAGTTAATTCATTAATATATTTAGTAATCTGCTCTTTTTCAGGATTTTGTCCAATATTAGGCAAGGCATTTCACATAAATTGGATTAATTTATTTTCATCAAATTGCGTTGCATCGTAATTTGACGAACCTTGGCGTTCAAGTCTTCATATTCCCACTGTTTGAGATACTTGTTTTAACAATTGAACTAATTTTAATGTCTCTTCACTTTTTGATTTAACTTTTTGAATTCTTTGAGACTTTTGTAAATCCGTTGTTTCAGATAGATTGTTAGCAGCTTCGGCTAATAATGAGTTCAATCAACTGTCAATTTTGTCATTATTTCTTGTTCCACTGATTGATTCAAGATCATAAAATGTAAGATCACTATTAATATCTTTAATCTTACCGATAATCTTTTCTGTGACTTCGATAACATCTAAAATACGTTCTTTTGATACTTGAATTTTTTTAATTAAATCAACAAATTTTTGTTTATTTATTTCAGCCAATTCATCTGATGTTTTTGTATTATCTGTACTTACTGTTTTAAATAAATCTCTCGCTTGTGATAATAAAGGATTTAAATCTTGCGTTATATATGAATTAACAGTATCATTAATCGCAGAACCTGCAGCGCTAATTATTGTTTCAGCAGAACCAATAATTAAAGCGAGTATGTCATAATATTCCTTGATTTTTTCAATAGTTTCAATTCGATTTTTAACTTGTAAAAGTTGAGCCTTAGTCGTTGATTGCAAGTTTGATGATAGTATTTGATCAATAGCTTCCTTAGAATTTGTTGCTAGGCTATTATCAGCTAGATCTCCCAGTTCAATTATTTTAGTGCCAAAAATTTGCTTAGCAATTTCATTAACTAAAACACGATTTTGATTTTGGCCATTATTCAATCCAGGAAGGGCACGGAAGTTTTCAAAGTGTTGCAATAAACCAATGGCCTTTTGTTTGTTTCTTGCTCTTAGACCAGCTTCTTCTTTAATACGAGTCAATTCCTTAAGAACATATTCATTTTGTTGCTTAATTTTTAATGTTTCTAATGGTGCGTGTTCATCGCTTAATAATGCCTTAAGTTCAGCAATGGCGCGTGTTTTGACATCTGAATCTAAATCCTTTTGATATAAATCTAATTCTGTCGCTACGTCAATTTGCAACACATGGAATTTTAGCATCTCATTAATATTGACAATTAAATTTTGAGCTATAGGAAAATCGATATCAATTGATATTTGATTATTTATTCTTGCTAAAAATCTATCAGAATAAGTTTTAATAAAATTCTTTTCCGATGAAGAATGAAGGGCGTCTACATTTGTTTTTACAAAATTTTTATATTTTTCCAGAGTGATTAAAACTATATCCTTATGATAACCCGCAGCCATCATTCTTTCATTTTCTCTAATTGATTCAATGGTTGAGTTAATAGGATCATTAATATCCATTACATATTTTTGGCGGGCTTTTTCATAATTATCAAAGGTTGTTAAGGCATCGGGCTTAGCTAGATTATGATATGACTTTTTATCATACTGAATAACCTCGAGTTCAATTCTTGCTTTTTCTTCCTTATATTTATTAATGAGATCATCACGTTCGATAGCAAGTTTCTTAACTAATTCATTTAGTTCTTCAACTTTCAACGCAAGACTTTCGGGAGTATAAGCTTCACCCCCTGATGAAGAATTGACCGAAAGAATTTTTTCATATATTTCCTTAGCAGCATTAACTTTATTCTTAACAACTTCAAGGATTCTATACTTTTGTTGATCTTCACTTAAAACATTAACTAAATCATTAATTACAATCTTACGTAATTCGTGTTTTGATTGTGCAATAACAATAGCATCCTCAATAGCTTTCTTTTTCTTTCCGATTAATTCAATTGTGTCAGAATGATCAGGTAAATTTTTTTCAATTTCATCTAATAAAGCATTTGCATCCTTAGCTGATTCTGTTTCCACTAATGAAGGTGAATTTTTGATTTTATCAGCTTCTAAAATAGCACGTTTAGTAATATCAACAAGTTCAGATTGTCCTGTTAAGACTTTTACAGCATCAAGTGCAGTGACATCTGATGTTGTAGTTTCCTTGCTTTTAGCATATGCATCCAATTGTTTAATAGCATCATTTATTTTTGTTTCAATTGGTTTTAAATTAGCAGATATCGGATATGTTTTGGCTTGAATAGCTTCGTTTCGTGCACGAATTTGATCTTTATGAAAAGCGAGATCGAGGTCATCATTAATAGATTTTGATAGTCTTGCCGAATCAGCTACTTTTGCAACATCAGGTAAATTATTAATGTTAGCAATTTGTCTAATTACCAAATCAATTTCATTTTTGGTTCCTTCTGCGGAAGCGATTGTTTGAGGAACACGTGATCGTTTATCAATATGGGCATTATATTCATCTGATATTTTTTCATATCTTGCAATATTATTTTCAATACCCTTTACATAAGGAATCATTGCTTTAATTTTATTAGCCTTATCTAGAATCTCATCTTTTTCCGATTTTGTTAAACCTTGTTGACGCGACTGATTTAACAGTTCATTATAGGCATAACGTAGCGATGATTCTCCCTCGGAAACAGGCTCCGATGCATCCTGGTGTGGATAATTTTTATTAATTAATTTTTCAATACTTTTAATTTGCGATTCAAGACTACTATCTTTTCGCTTGTCTCTTAGGTTTACAAGTTTTTTATCAGCTTCCTGGCTTAATCTATTAACCAAAGCAAAATCAACTGGTGTAGCAGATAGCGCTTTTTTAATATCTGCTTTAATTTGTTCGATTTCTGCAAAATCCTGCACAAATTGATGTTTAATATCATCATCACCATTAATTTCATCAATGAGCTTATCAAGATCATTGAGAGTGGAATTAACTTTTCTGATTATTTTGGCACTTTCTTGAATATTACTTGTTATTTCAATAACATCTTCAACTGATTTAATATTACTAAATGAGTTTATTTTTTGTGTATCGACACTATTACCATTTGATAGTTCTTTTAATAAATTATTAATTTCTGTAGCTCGATCAGTAAGATCCTGTTTAGTTTTGCTTAATTTATCCAGTTGTGTTTGTTCATAATCAGTATAAATATGCGGGTGCTCATTAGTTGGGTTAAATGTTAATAATGTATAATCTTCAACATCCATACGTGATTGAGCAGCATTATTTTGCAGATACGTCGTTTCGAGGATAGCAATTAATTTATATTTTTGAATTTGATTAAGGATATCTTTTGAAATTATTGGATTGTAATTAATTGATGTAATTTTTTTAGATTCAATGTTTAATTTATCAAATATTTTAGCAAGTAAGGTAATATCAACTTTTTGCGATTTTACTTGATTCAGTTTATCACTAGTTAACTGTGTAATACTTAATAAATCATAATCCTTTAATCTTGCAATTTCAAGTGATGTCGCTTTTTGCAAATAATCTAACTGAGCCTTTTGTAGGGTTCTTAGTTGTTCTCTTATACTATATTTTTTTTCAATAATTTGTTGTGTTGTTAAATTAGCAATAATATTTTCGCTTAATATCTGATTTTTTAAATCCGTTGCTTTTTGCAATACATCTTTGCTTAAATATTTTTCTTTATTCTTACTATTAAATCCGTTGATATTAATAATAGTATCATCAATTTCTTTGGCGATATTTGCAAGTTCCAATCTAGTTTCAACTAATGTAGAAACCGAATCATTAATATTTGATATTTTATCTTGGACATCATTAATATTAGCATTATCTACCTCTGCTAATTGATTTAAAACAATATTTAATTCTTGTTCATTTAATAATCTAGGATTGTTTTTATGTACTTGTGAATATTCATTAATAATATTTGTGATATAACTATCCAAATATTGAATATGATTAATTCGATTCATGAAATCAATAACTTTATTAATAATTTCTTGTTTATTATTTTTTTCAAAGTTATTTGTATTAACTAAAACCTTATAGTCCTTTTCATTCAGAATTGCTCCAAAATGATTGCCTAAATTATTGATATTTACATTTTTTACATATTCAACAAAAAGCTTAAATTCATTAATAATTTGTTCCGATGATAATTGTTGATCATTTAAGGCTTTTTCATAAATATCAAAATTAGCTTTTGCTAATCGCAAATCAGCTATGGTTAATGAACTATCAATTTTGATTGCAACTATCTTGTTGTAATATTCAACCAAGTTAATATAATTTTTGGTTACTTGATAATTAAGTATTTCATTTAATTCTTCTTGCGAAATCATTTTATTTTTTATAACAAATGTAATCATTTGATCAAAAACATTTTTATTTTGCAAAACAGAATTAGTTAACAGTATTTTGTTACTTAATAGCTCTAACTGCTCAGATAAATCTTTGTCAGTTTGCCTATTAATAGATTTTTTAAGAATTTCAGAAGTTATAAATAAAATGTTTGCATCAATACTTTTTTCAATATCTTTAATTGTTTTTTGATAAAAATCATTGAATTCTCCATGCTTAGTTGTACTTCTTGTATCCATTATTTTATTTTCAACTAATTGTTTATTAATAGCTATATCATTAATTCTAAAATCATTAAATAGCAAGTCATTTTCAATTTGATTAATAACCTGTTCAATATCACCTCGCAATGCTTTTGTAGGAAGCATCTTTTTTAATTCAACAATATTTTCATCAAAGCTATTGCTTGGTATTAAAAGATATTTTTCGATCAAACTTCTTTGTAATTCAATTTTAATCGTTAATGTTTCACTGTATCTATTAATTCAATTAAATTGTTGTTCTTTGTTTAATTTTGCAAAAGAAGAAAGACCGATTTTTAAATCAGTAAGATCAATTGAATCAAATTGATTTTTAATGTCTATTTCCCTAATTCTTGAAGCCTGATCCTTTAATAATTCTTCAATATCTTTTATACTATATTTATTGATTTCATTATTGCTTATTAGTCTCTTAACATACTTAATGATGTAATCTTTTTGCACATTTTTTATGTCGTCTAGGGCAATAAATTTTTCAACAGCAGTTGAGTTGGGGTTAGATAATGTTAATTTTACCGCATCAATTAATTTGTCAAGTTCCTTCATTTGTTTTGGACTTGGAGAAAGTTTTTTGACAACTTTTTCAAAAAGTGAATTACTTTTTTCAAATTCTTTCAATAATCTATTATTGGTTTCTGAGGCCACAAAATCATTATGATGCTTGGTTAAAAATACTGCAGCTAATGTCGATGCCGTGGCAATTGTAGCCATAACAACGGCGGTTGTTCTTTTTTTTGTTCTTCTATTCATTATTTATCCCCTTCTTTATCCTCATGAATCCTTACCATGAAATCAAAATGATCATATGCTTTAATAATTTGTGGCTCATTTCATTCAGTACCACCACGTTTACCCTTTTTATTATTATGTTCATTATAATCTCTATAACCATGGTTTTGTATATTGTTTGCTTGTTTAGTTTTATCAGTTCATTTTGCTGCAAACATTTCAGCAAAAACATAAGCCTTAATATTCGCATTATCGGGGTTTGCCTTAACTAATGAATTCATATTAATTTGCTCTTTCTCAATATTATCTTTTGGAGGATAAAAATGCCATTTTGCAGTACCGGATAACGTCATCTTAAATGAGGCATCGGTTTGGTTTATATTATTATCAATTTTTAATTCATATCAAGTATGTAATACACCAAAGTCCATTTTTCCATTTTCCTCAAAGACAACTGGTATTGTATAACCGAATGGTATCCAGTTTCTAAAATAATTGGATGTAAAATCAAGGTCAGCACCTGTTTGTGTTCAATACGAAAACATTTTCCCATTTGGCAACATAGCATGTTTAAATTTTCTACCCGCGCCATTAGATGCAAAAGTTAATCCTTTCGAATTATCAAGTTTAATCTTATACTTGACATTAGGATGCGAATTCGAAAGATCGAAATCTGCATATTCTTTTTTCATAGCATCTTCTAATGAAAGTTTATATAAATCTAGATTTTCTGGTTTTTGTACTTTGTTAAATAATGAATCATCTCATTGTTGACCAGTAAAAGTGACATCCTCGCGAATATACTTAATATCGTGGTTAATTAAATGTTTATTCGCTCCCTCCGCAATAGCATTCATTAAGTTAACATTCATATTTCTATTATTTCATCCAGCTTTTTTGGCCTCGAATATTTTGTGGCTATTAATAAATTGTTTGTTTTGTTCTTTTGTATTAGATTCACTTCCCAAATCGTTTTTAGTAACTCTAAATAAAGATAGTGTCTTAAATGTAATTCAAACATCATTATATGTAAGCGTTCTATCTGCTACATCATTAAAGAAGTTCTGCGTTGAATGTAATGTTGGTTTTTTATATACAACTTTTAAATTGATTTTTGTCTTTTTTGTTGAAGTATCGGTTTGCAAGAATTCAGGAGCTCATGGGTTTGATGTAGCGGCTCTGGTAATATATACTCAAACGTTAGTTGTATTGTAAGGTAAATTGCTGATATTTTTTAAAATTCCAAATTTATCAAATAAATCTAATAGGCCATTATTTTGTGTTATATCAAGTTCCGTGGCACTAGAATAATTACTGATTTTATTAATTTGTTCAATAAAATCTTCATATAATGTTGTAGATTTAGGTTCTACTTCTCTAATTTTTTCTTCACCATTGCGATTGATATAATCAAATAAGAAAATATTATTTCCTTGATCATTTATTCACGTATTTAAATTATTTAAATTAGCAAAAATACCTTTTAATGCTTCTTGTTTTAAGGATATAGAGGCATTTTTATTGGTTAAAGCAGTATCAGTAATTTGCATTTGTGTCTTAGCGGAATTATGAATGGTATTGTATGAATTAATAATATTGGCAAATACAGTATTTGATGAATTATTCTGTTTAAAATGTTCTCCAGCAATTAAACTTAGCATATTTTTAAAATCTGATTTTGATACCACTTCTGTGTAAAAGTTAATTAAATTACCTTGTGAGCTCTTTGCTGTATTTAAATCACTTGAACCATAAATCAATGTATCAATAGTTTCTAATGCCTTGATTAATTTTTCAATAGCCTCATAGTATTTTTTAAAATCATCTTTTATTGTTGTATTATTTGAACTATTAATATCATTATTAAAATTAATGTTCAATTGTTGAACTGCAAGATCATTAAAGTTAGCGGGAAGTGCGCTATTTGCTTCTTCGACTTTTTTAATATTTTGTTTTATTTCATTAATGCCATTAATATTATCACTACTTAAGATACTTAATTTTTGATCTAATAATTTAACAATTCCAAAGACATTATTCGTATTTGAACTATTTTGATTCATTTCCTCGTTAAATGAGTTAATTTGCGTTTTTAATTGTTCGGATGCGCTTTTGGTTAAAGTCTTAATTGTTTGATAATCATTTTCGAGGGTATTAGTTGTATTTCTTAATTCTTGTGAAATTAGCTTATAGTTTGAAGTATCCTTGCTTAGAATTTGGCCAGCTTTTTGAACATTACGTTCAAAGCTATCAATTAGTTTATCAAGATTAAATAGAACACTAAGTTTTTTTGATTGCTCTTGGGTTAATTGCTTATTATTTGAATTATCTATCGAAACTTGTTGCGACTTAAATAATTTAACATATAAATCTAATCTATCTTTAACAAGAGTTAGATGATTTTTTTCATATTTAACAATTGCCTTAATTTGATCTTCAAGAGCTTTTTTGGCCTTTAATAATTTTTCATTAGCATCTTTAATATTGTCTAGTGTATCTAAAGTAATATCGACCGATAATGAAACAGCATCCTTTGTAAATGTATCTTGTAAAGGAGTTTTTGTTTTATCGCTACCTGCATTAGAATATGATGATGTTATAAAATTATTTGCTTCATCTATTTGCGCCTTTAATTCTCGTAATTCTTCACGTTTTTGATCTTTAAGTTTTTGAATTACACTTTCCGTTTGATTAGTAAGTTTAAATATAGAAGCTAATTTATTTTCTTCATTATGATGTTCAGCTTTTATATTACTTTTAGCTTCATCAACAGCTTGTTGCAATGCTTGATATAAATTACGCATCGCTTGCGATTCCTTAGTTTTATAATCATTATCACCGTTTGTAGGAATAAATGCTTCAGCAGCGGTGATAGCTTTTTTTAGTTCGATACTATTTTTTAAACTAATTTCAAAGCTATTTTTTCCAACATCTAAATATGTTTCTTTTAATGCTTCTAAACCACGTACATCAATAGCATCCCGGTTACCTAATTCAACCAACAAATCATCTAGAATTTTCTTTAATGGTTTTTTAGCTTCCTCACTAATTTCGCTTGTGCTATTCAATTTACTCAATTTATCAGAATAAGAAATTAAAATATCTATCTTTTTAGCATTACTTTCAATTAATTTGTGCTTTGCCTCAATTTCTAATGCAATTAAAACGCCAAAGTAAAAATTATCCTTTGATTGCGTAGCTGATGTTTTTTCCACAATATTAAACTCATGTTCCAATACTTGAATTGCCTTATTTAAAGCATCAGATTTATTTGTGGCATTTCTTCCAGTTTCTACTTGTTTTTTAGCTTGTGCAACAACAACAGCTAAATCAGCATATTTATCAAATAAAGAGTGTGATGATAAAACCTCTGATTTTATATTATCAATTGCATTAATATCAGTGGCATTCATTATTTGGGAAATGGTTAATAATCTTTCTTTAAATCTTTGCGTTCTATCTTTTTTAAGTTCATCAAATATTTTCTGATCTTGATTTTTATACTTATCAGAAGTTGTTAGCATATTATTTTCATTATCAAAAGCCTTTTTAATTTCTTCATATGCAGATTTTCTTGTATTGTAAAGTGATTGATAGGCAAGGTGTTGGCTTTCAAGTACTTTGGTTGCATTATCAATTTTTGAAGTTATAGTTATTGGAGCAAATGTATCTTGTGGTATTTCTGGAATTGATTCAATTACAATTTGACCTAGATTCTTTTGATCAATATCATAGCCATATTTTTGACTGTCAAAATTTCATTCACCAAGTGAATCATATTTTGATAAAATGTCTTTTTGTTTTGTAATTAATCTCTTGAATTTAGTAACTATTTCATCCAAAATTTGCATTTGGTTTAAATCACTATTTACCTTTGCATCTTTTGCATATGATTCTAATTTTTCTACATATCCAGTTAGCTTTTCCTTAGCAGTTACAGCACCATTAGCGTTTCTACCTTCCCTATAGGTCATTTGAGTTGATTCTGTTTTTAAGGTTTTAATATTATTATTTAATTCAATAACCTTTTCTAGTCTTACAACCAATGAAGATATATCGGCTTTCTTTTGACTTAAAATTGAATATTTTGTAGGATCATTATATGAAGCTTTGGCATCATCAATTTGCTTCTTAAACTGTTCTTTTAGGTTATCAAATACATCCTTAATCGGACCATCTGCTACTATTAATTTTGCTACCTTATCTTCATTTTCTTTTACGGATTCAGCTAATGATAAAATTGCTTTAAAATTAGTTCTTACAATCTGCAGTTTTTTATTAACTTCATTAACTTCTCCAATATATTTAGCCTTATCATCTACGTATGTAATTGCTTCAAGTTCTTCAACATATTTCGAAATTAAACCATCAGTCCCAACTAATGATTCTTTTACTTTAGCATCGTGAATTTGTGTATTAACCTTGCTTTCTACTTCCTTTTTAAATGCATCAAATCTTTCCTTTTGATTTTGTTTTAATTGTTCAAAAGGTACGGACTCAACAAAAGCATTACGCAATTCTGTTATTTTATCCTCAATTAGTGGTGTCGAGTCACTTTGTCCAGGGATTGACTTAACAAGAGCACTTACTAAACGATTGTATGCATCAGTGCTTCTATTATTTTTTAGTTCTAATAATCTTTTTGAAACAGCTAATTGTTCATCAATCAAGTTTCCTAAGGTTTCAATTCTACGAGTTTCAGATAAGACATCATTTACATCAACAGCATTAACTCTCGGTGTTACCTCATTATCAGCATGAAGAATAGTTTCATTAATATTTGAAATAAAATTCTCAATAGTTATGTTATTTTGTAGAGTTATAGTTGGCGATTCATTCATCTTATTTTTTAAATTATCTAGTTTGCTATCTACCAATGATTTAGTATGTTTAAATTCATCTTTTCTAAAACTAATATCTACTTTCGAAGATAATGCTTTTAAGTCATCAAATTTGGCTTTATCATAATTAGATTTACTTGTTTGATCTGATGGGATAGGTTTTGTTTTATTAACTAATTCATCAAATTTTAATTTTAACTTTTGAATTTCTGAACCACTATTTAGGCTAGGATTTGAAACCAAAACTGAAAATTTTTCAGTTTGTTCATCATTTAGGAACTTATTGATTTGTCTTTCTAAACGGGCCTTAGCATCTTCAAATTGACTATGAATTTCTTGTTTCTTAACAGTATGTTGATTAATTAAATATTCAATTCTTTGTTTTTGATTAGATAGATCTGCTTTGGTGGTTCGATAATTAGAAATATAGGTACTAAATTTGATAATTTCCTCTTCAATTTCTTTATCTATTTTTTCAAAAATATATCTTTGTGACTTATCATTTGCTTCATTTTTATATTGATTATCTCTTACGGCTTGCAGGCGAACAATAGCATCTTTAACTTCTTTAGAAATTTCTATTTTTGCATTTATCTCATTTAAGGCAATAATCTTATCATTAATTTCTGCTAATGTATCATTTAGCGAACCTCTATTAACATTGATAACTTGTGTAAAAGCTGTATATAGTTCCAAATATTTGTTTTTATCAACTTTTGATAATTCAATTGCTGATGATTTAGTTTTTTCGTGTAAATCATGTTGTGAAGCAATTTTTGCAACCGTTCGATTTGTATCGTTAATAATATTTTGATAAGCAAAGGTAATGCGTTGCGAAATACCTTCAATTTGGAAATTTTTTGATTCAATTTTGCTTCTAATATCTTTAACTTTTTCTTCATCTGATTCTTTAATCAAATCACTATACAATACTTTAAGTTCATCTTGAATAGATGTAATGCTTGCACTCATTTCATCAATACTTTTTTGAACCTTGTCAATGTTATTAAGTCCATCTTGACTAGCTTTTTCAAATATTTCAATATCACCATTTATTAATGCAAATGGATCATTATTAATTTTTAAATTATTAGATAATTCTGCGTCTGCAAGTTTATTGTTTGCTAATAATATTTTTTCTTTAATTAATTTATCCTTAGCAACTTCTAATTTAATCTTTTGCGTGCGACCAGCGATATCTATATTTTGTTTTGCTAATCATGTCTTATTATGTATTTCAGGGTTATATAATTCCTTATCAACAATATTGTGATATTTTTCAATTAATCCATCAGTTTCCGTATTTAAAACCCCAAGTTTATCAACAATGGTTCTAATTTGATCTTTAGCCTCCATAGTTTTAAACAAGTTATCATTAGTTAAATCGACTTTTAAAGATTGATAAACTTTCTTAGATTCTTTATTTTCAATTTCGAGTTGTTTAATAGCTAGCTCAAATGTTGCCGCAACTTCAATTGATTCACGCAAAACATCAAACTTATTAGCTAAAAGTTGACGTTTATCGCTCTTTTCTTTTTCCGATAAATTCTTTTCGTCTTTAATAGCATCTACCTCGGCTTGCAAATCAGCTAACTTGGCTAAAAATTTAGCTTCAACAGGAGTTGTTTTGCCTTCTTCGCGACGAGATGAAAATGTGTCATCAATTAACTGTGCAATAATTGAGGATTGTGTTGATGATTCTAAAATTGAACGCTTATTTTCAAAATCTTTTAATGCTATTGATAATTTGGTTTGAATATCATCCAAATCATATTCTGTCGGATTTTTTAGCGCTTCATCAGATAATCTTTTAAGTTTTTGAATTTCATTTAATTCCTTACCAAGATAAGTTTTAACTTTTTCCTTATTTTTCACAATTGTTAAAATTTGGGCAGTTTCATCTTTGGTATTTTCCAATTTTTTTGCACTTACAACCTTCTTTGCATATTCATCTTGTAACTTCTTTAATTTAGCAATTTCTGCTTCTTTTTGTTCTAATGTTAACTTATCATCTTCCATCACTAACTTAATATCGGCAGAAATGCGGGCCGTTTTAAAAGCAAGATCCTTTGCAACAGGAGAATCAGGATTATCCTTTCATTCATTTTTTATATCATCTAATAATTTATTATTGTCTTCAAAAATCGGGCTAGATTGATGCGACAGCTTTGCAACATCAAAGAAATCAAGAGCATCCTTGATTAAACCACCCGCTATCGCTTTTTGACCATTAGGTAAAATGGCTTTTTCATCTTCAAAAACAGACATTTCCTTACGTGTTGCAGTTGAATAAATTGAAGCCAATCCTAATAATTTAGTTTTTAAACTATCATATGTTTTTTTGATTGTTGGATAATATTTATTTATATTAACGATTTTTGAAACTTCGCCTTCGATTCCTTCAATAATAGTTTCAATTTCCTTCTTGTTGGCAATTCTTTCATATTCGCTATATTCCTCAAATTTACTACTTAAATCGGCAAGAGAAGTATTCTCAAAGTCAATTTCATTAATAGCTAAAAGTGCTTGTTGCACATTTAAAAGCGTAGAATCATCATTTACAAAAGTTTTGTTGTATCTATTTTTTCCAGATGTAAATTTCAACTGTTTAGATAATATGTTGAATTGTTCTTTATAGAAATTTTTAAGGGTATTATTAGTGTCAATATCACTTAATATCTGATTTATAGTTGAAACATATTCAAAGAAACCAGCACTACTTTTGAATTCTTGATTTTCAATTTTGTTAATAAGCTCTTGTTTAAAATTTGCATCTTGAATTTTATTAATTTCTTCCTTCGCATCATTAAGTAATTTATTCGCAATAGCTATTTCATTTAACGCCCTATACAAATCGGAATGAATTTTATATGCTGGAGTTTTTAATTTGTTGGTTGAAGGGTCTGCATCTTTAACCTTATTATTTGCTTGCATAATAGCAAAATCAATAGCACCAATAAACTTGCTATCAACTTGTTGTTTAATTTTATCTGCTTGTGCAATTAAGTCTTTTACCTTGTTTAAGGTAGTTTCATCACTGCCAAAATAGTCTGATGTTTTGTTGATTATTGTTGATATATAGTCACTTATAACTTGTGAAGCCGTTATTTTTTTTGAATCTTGCAGTCCTATAACTTCAAATGATAGATTTCCTTTATTTTCTATTACAAACTTCTTAATAGCATCTAGTTCATCATAAATGATTTGTTTTATTGTCTGGTCTAAATCCATTGTTGCAACTTGGTTTTTTGCCTCAACAATTTGTGAATAAATTTTTTGAATTTCACCTTCATTATTAATTGATTCATCTTTAAATAAATCATTACTTTGTGTTGTGAACAATGTATCTAAGACATCAACAACACTATCCCTAGATAAAACATTTTGTTCAAGTTTGCCGTTGATAAAATCAATTAATTTTAGAACCTTAACATTCTTAATACTGATATTAAGTCTATCTGTTTTTTGAATATTCTTTAGGACAAAAACATTCATTTTTAATTCTAGATCAAATGCTATCTTGTCTTGCTTAGCAATTATTTTTTCAACCTCATCAGCAAATTTTTGTTTATCATCATAAGTTTGCTGACTAGCATTATAGATGTCTAGTTGTTTATTAAACTCATTTTTTAAATCTGGTGACTTAACTAAATTGCCTAGTTGTTGTATAGCATCACGCGCTATTTTTGCACTGTTTGAATCAACAAGCATTAAACTGCTTACCATTCTTCTTAAAATATTTCTTTGATCAAGCATATTTCTAATGGCTGAGACAGCATCAGCTGTTTGATTGCTAATTTTATTTGCGATTAATTGATTTGCATAGTTAATTGCTGTTTGTAATTTATTTTTTGATTGCTCCGAAAGCATTTCATCATACTTATTTAAAAATATTCTAGCCTTCTTTTGCTCTTGAACCAAGTCATCATGAGCTTTTGTATCTATTGACTTATATTCAGTATTGTGAAGAAAAGGAACAATAGCAGCTAAGGTAATAGCCGGTATTGCAGTTAATAAAGAAGTTACAATAACACCTTTTTTTACTTTTCTATGCTTCTTTTCTAAATCTAAATTTCTTTCATTCATGTTTCCTCCTTTATTATTTAACCAAACAAGTTAAATAAACCTTTACTGCGTTGTGCTACGGTTCATAATAGCCCATCACTATCTGTATTCATGTAAACCAAGTAATCTGCTAAATATGCTATTGCTACACTTAACAAAGCAAGAAATAAAAGAATAAAAATTGTTCCAATGATTATTGATACCTTTATTTTTCGATTTATGGCTTTTTCGCTTGCTAAATGAACATGCTTTACATTGTCCATAATTTTGCCCTCCTCCATTATTTAAATTAAAAATTTAACTGTTATTGAATACAATAAAATTTTTGTAAATTCATTTAATAGTTTAAACTAAAAAACATATTTTTTAAATAAATACTTATTTAAGTTCGCATTTTTTTGCTTATTTTAAGCGCTTTTTTTAAAAAAATAATTAATTTTTGGGTTAAAAAATGTTTTTTTTTTTTTTTTTTTTTAGAGCTTAATTTAAGTTGAAAAATAATTATTTGTAATAATAAAATACTTAATAACAAAAAACAAAATATTTTTTTCTTTTAAAATATAGAATTTATAATTTTTAAGACAAAATTGCTAATTTTGTTAAATTTTAATGTTTAAGAATATAACACAATTTAAGGAATTATCTATATTATAAAAATCCCTAATATTTTGTTTTTTTAAGTTATTTTAGAATTATTTAGAATTATAATTATTAATATTAAATTAATTATTTTATTATTTATGGAGTATAAATAAAATGAAGGCAAAAATAGCAATTAACGGCTTTGGTAGAATAGGCCGTTTAATCTTTAGAAAAATATGAAATGATGCAGATGTTGAAATTGTTGGAATCAACGACCTAACTGATGCTAAAACATTAGCGCACTTATTAAAATACGATACAGCTCACGGCGTGTTTCCATTTAGTGTTTCAAACACTGAAAAATCAATAATTGTGGAGGGTAAAGAGTTTCCAATATTTAGTGAAAAAGATCCCGCTCAACTCCCTTGAAAACAATTGGCAGTCGATGTGGTTGTTGAAGGTACAGGTAGATTCTTAACAACTGAACTAGCCCAACTACATATTAATGCTGGAGCAAAAAAAGTTTTAATTACGGCCCCTTCAAAAAGTGCGGATGTAAAAACTATAGTTTATTCAGTTAATGAAAATATTTTAACAAAAGACGATGTTGTTGTTTCTGGGGCATCATGTACAACAAACTGTCTAGCGCCTGTTCTAAATGTTTTAGAAAATGAATTCGGTATTGAAAAAGGCTTCATGACCACTGTACACTCATTCACTGCGGACCAAAGATTACAAGATGCACCTCATTCAGATTTAAGAAGAGCGAGAGCTGCTTCCTCAAATATGATTCCAACCACAACAGGTGCGGCTAAATCGATAGGTAAGGTTATCCCAACGCTAAAGGGTAAAATGAATGGTATTGCTTTAAGAGTTCCAACTATTACAGGGTCAATTATCGATGTTACTGTTGAACTTAAAAAAGATACAACTGTTGAGGAAATTAATAAGGCAATGAAAAATGCAAGTTCAGAATCTTTTTTCTATACTGAAGATCCTATTGTTTCTAGTGATATTATTGGTTCAACCGCTGGTTCAATATTTGATGCTCAATTAACTCAAGCATTAGAAGTTGATGGCAAAAAATTATACAAAGTTTATGCATGATATGATAACGAATCGTCGTTTGTTAATCAATATATAAGAACATTAAAGCATCTAGTTAACATAAAATAAAACAATAAAAAACCTGCTTTAAAGCAGGTTTTTTTCTAATTATTTTGTCTTAAAGATATCATCAAATATTTCTTCATAATACTTCACAGGTACAAAAGTAACTTCTTTTTTAACTTCCTCTGGTACATCAACTAAATTTTTAATATTGTCATATGGAATAAATATTTTTTTAATTCCAAATTGACATGCAGCTAATGATTTTTCTTTCAGTCCACCAATTGGTAATACTTTACCTCTCAACGTTATCTCGCCAGTCATACCAATGTTTGCGGGAACCGGTTTTCTAGTTAGCGCACTAATTATAGAAGTAGTAAATGTAACACCGGCTGATGGTCCGTCTTTTGGAATAGCGCCCGCTGGTACGTGGATGTGAATTGCCTTATTATCAAAATCAAAATTAATCCCAAATTTTTCAGCATTTGCTCTCACATAGCCTAAGGCAATTTGTGCAGATTCCTTCATAACTTCCTTTAAATGACCGGTTAATTTTATCCCGTCTTTGCCCGGAAATGTAGTAACCTCAATGGCTAGTGTAGAACCACCAAAGCTTGTGTATGCAAGGCCATTAACAACACCGATTTGATCTCTATTTTCGTTTTCATCATCTTCGAATCTAATTGGTCCTAAGAAATCAACAACAACATCTTTAGAAACTCTAAATTCATCCTTAATTTCATTATCTAATATTTTCACAACTATTTTACGAGCTATATTATCTAATAAACGTTTAAGCTCACGGACACCACTTTCTCTTGTATATGAAAGAATTATAAATTTTATAATCTCATCATCAATTTGGATTTGTGATTCCTTAAGCGAATTCTGTTCTAAAACTTTGGGCATTAAGTGTGCTTTAGCTATTTCTAATTTTTCGGCAGTGGTATATGTTGACAATTCTAGTAATTCAACACGATCAACTAATGCAGGTGGGATCGAATCAAAATAGTTGGCAGTAGCTATGAATAAAACCTTTGATAAATCATATTCAAGGTCAAGATAATGATCTTGAAAATTAGCATTTTGTTCAGGGTCAAGAACCTCCAACATAGCGCTAGTTGGGTCGCCTCTAAAATCAGAAGACATTTTGTCTATTTCATCAAGAAGAATAACTGGGTTAGAAACACCTGCCTTTTTAATAGCGGAGATAATTTTCCCAGGCATTGCCCCAACATAGGTTTTTCTATGCCCTCTAATTTCACTTTCATCTTTTACACCACCAAGCGATACCTTAATAAATTTTCTTTTTAAAGCTTCTGCAATGGATTTTGCTAATGTGGTTTTTCCTGTTCCTGGAGGACCAATCAAGGTTAAAATAGGGATATTATTAACTGGATTATTCAAGGTATCACCAGTTTTATGAACGAATAATTTTGTATCAATAAAATGGTCAGAATCATTTTTAATAGGCAAATAATCACCAGTTTCTTTTTGATTTTGTTTGTGGGTAAGAACTGAAATAAATTCTAAAATTCTCTTTTTTGGTTTTTCAAGTCCAAAATGGTGTTTATTTAAAACTTCTCTAACATGATTTATATCAATTAATTCTTTGCTTACTTTTCTTCATGGTAATGCCAAAATTAAATCAATGTATGTTTTAGAGATATTTGCCTCTGGACTCGAAGCCATCATGGCAGCCAAGCGAGCTTGTTCAGTCTTTAATGCTTCGATTACATATTTAGGAAACTTGCGGCTAGTTTCTGGGTCTTTTTCCATATTTTCGGCATTATTTTGTGATTCATCATTAAGCATTTGTCTTAACTGCTTCATCTTTTCACGAAGAAGAAAATCTCTTTGTGAGCTTTCCATTTCTTCATTTAATTTCTTAGTTATTTCTATGTCAATATTTGTTGACTCTTTTTTTCAAGCTAATCTATCGGCGATATTTTTAATAAGATCGTAAATATCTAAAGACAAAAAACCTAATAGTTCATCTCGAGTAAAGGCTTCTCTAATAATTGCGAAATTTTTTCATATCAATTCATCGATTTTTTCTTCCTTGTTATATTTAACCAGTGAATTCATTTGCATTGCAAAATCTTTGACCTTTTCAAAGTTAAATACCTGTTTAGAAATTGACGAAAAATTTTTATCTGTTTGCGGTTCAAGTTTTAAAACAAAATTATTTAAGTATTCAATAGAATTTTTTATTTTTTCAATATCGACCTTTTGCCCTTTTTCGTTTTTGTATTCAAATGAAGCATATATTAGCGGTGCTTCCGGGTTGGCATCAGACGAATGAATTTCATTGATTTTAACAATTTTATCTGCATCAAGGCTTATTTTATAAACACCTTTATTTTCCGATGATTCTTTGATAAGAGCTACAATGCCATAATCTTCTAGCATTGACGAAGAGGTAATTACTTCGGCATTTATATATTGCTCCTTAATAAAAGTTATTAATATCTTATTATTAGATTCCTTACTATCCAATGCACTTTGTAAGGCAAGAACCGAATTTTTCTTTCCCACTCTTATTTCATCCATTGATTGTGGCAGTATTATCTGCTTCTTAACTGGTATAAAAGGTAATTGCATTTTTTTCCTCATTTCATTTTATTAAATTCTATTTACGTTATTATTTTTATTTGCTAATTTAGGAAAAAATAGCGAATTATTTTGAAACAATAACTAATGCCGGTTTAATAGTTCTATCATTTAGTTTATAACCAATATTTTTTACTTCTAAAATTGTATCTTTTTCTAAATCTGATGCAACCAATTCATAAACCTGATGAATATTAGAATCAAACTTATCACCAACATTTGGAATAATTTTATTCAATCCAAAATCAAACAGAATATTTTCAACCTGATTATATAACATATGAAATCCGACGATAAAATTTTTCAATGTATCATTATCAATTTTTTTAGCAGCAAGAATTGCTTTTTCAAAATTATTTATAGGTTGAATTATATTTTCCATAAAAGATTGAAGTGCATATTTCTTTGCTTCAGCAATTTGTTTTTCTTGATGATCATTATTTTTTTGTTTATGATCACTAATTAAGTCTTGGGCCTTCTTTTGAATTGCAATAACCTCATCCTTAAATTTATTAGCTTCGATTATTGATTTAACTCTTAACTCCTCTTTTTCGTTGTTAATTTTTTCGATAGTTTCTTCCAAAGATTTAATTCTATCTTTTTTTTCTGAAAGTTCATTTGTAAGAATGGCATTTTTTTCAATTACTTTTTTTGTTCAATCATCTAGACCAACGACTGAAACCAATTTAAGAACATAACTTTTTTTCTTAATCCTATAACTAAGTAAATCATCAGCTTCACTCTTACCTTTGTTTAATATTTCATTAATAATAGGATCAACATCATCATAATCTCAAACGTATGAAAGGTGTGTTATTTTTTCTTTGTGATTTTCTTTCTCACATAGCTCAAAATTTACTTTTTCGTATTTTTTAAAATCTCACATTATTTATCTCCTTTTTGCACTATTTTTGCCAATATGTCTAACGTTTCTAATGATTCATCAATATCAATATTTTTAGGCCCCATAATTGAGATTTCCTTAATATTTTTATCGTTCTCAAAGTCAATTTTTTTACTAATAATATTTAAATTTTCTCTTGAAAAATCAAGCTTAATTTTATTGTCTTCATCCAAATTATTTTCAATCATTGATCATACTGAATGTTTTTCGATGAGATCTAATAAGTCAACCAATTCCTCACGAGATATATCTTTTGATAAAATCATTGCGTTTTTGTTATAGGTTTTATTTTGAATCTTTTCTTCAAAAACGAAAATAGTTTTTACAAACTTTTCTAATATTTTTTCATAATTGCCTATTCTTTCTTTAAATAAAGGTAACAAAGCCTTAGCTCTTTCGGCCAATTCAATTAAAGGCGTATCAATTAGTCTTTCTTTAAATAGTCTCACGGCAATTCTCAAATCATTTAAAGCAATATCATCGCTAAAATCAAAAATTTTATTTTGCACATTACCACTACTGGTAACAATAACAATAACTGCTGAAGACGTATCAAGAGGTGTCAATTGAATACTTTTTAATTTTTCATCTTTATTATTGGAAGTTGCAACAACAGTAAAATGTGCCATTTTACTAATCAAATTAGCAGCTTCATCTAATGTAGAATCTACACTCAATCTTTTCTTTACAAGAATGTCACTCAAACTTTTATTAAAAAACTTTTTTGGATTATATGCAATATATTTCGTATAGTATTCAAGGCCTTTAGTTGAAGGTATTCTTCCACCGGATACATGCGGTTTTTCTAGAAAACCAATCTTTTCAAGATCAGACATAATATTTCTAATAGTTGCAGATGAAGAAGTCAAGTGTTTTGATTCAACTAATTTTTTAGATCCAACAGGTTCTCCTGTCTCAAAAAATTTTTCAACAATCATCTTAAAAATTTCTATGTGGCGTGCCTTTAATTCCATAAAACAAAAAACACCTCCTTAAAATTTAATAATATATATTTTAGCACTATTTTAGCACTTTATAAAGTTAATTGCTAATTTTACTACTAAATAAGTTAAGTTTCTTTTCTTCTTTATTTGATAATCTAATGTAATTTGGAATGTGTTTCAACAAAATTAATATAGAAGCAAAAACTAAAATGTAACTATGTGATCATAATGGAATATTATGGTTTATAAACGAAAGAATTCAAGATGTATAAAAATAAGGAATAAATGAATAAAAAGCAAAAATAATTGATATAAGCACGGATGAAATCGAAATATATCTTATGATTAAAACTAAGGTTATATAAACCAATACAAGCAATAAAAATGTTGGAAAATCAAATGCCAAAATCATTCCAAAAAATGAAGCAACACCTTTGCCACCTTTAAAATTAAAGTAACAAGGAAAAATATGTCCAATTAATGCTCCCAAACCTGCAAATAAAGGAATTATAAAATTACTATTTACTCCTTTTTTGATAGCAAAAACAATGATTGTGGGAATAAAGGACTTAAAAATATCAAAGCAAAAAACAAGTAATGCAAATTTAAAACCAAAGACTCTTAAAGCATTCGTCGCACCTGCATTTTTTGAACCAAAATTTCTAATATCACGTTTTTTTCTTTTTGAAATAATTATGCTAATATTAATCGAGCCAATTAAGTAGCCTAGTATTAAAATTATTAAATTAACTCACACGTATTTTCAATTGAACATAAATAAAATAATACATTATTTTAGTAAATCATTATTCAAAATTAAGACAAGTATACATCAAAAAAATTAAACAAAAAACATTACCTGCTTAATAATTAGGTAATGTTTTTTGAAAACAAATATTTTTAGCTTATAGCTTAATGTAACTAAAGTTATCGCCATCAATTTTATGTAATGATGTTACTGTTGCCTTTAAAGTTTGAAATACAGTATCTAGTTGTTTATAAAATTTTGGACCAATGTTATCATTAACCCATTTTAGAGTATCTAAATCACTGTGTCAAATATCTCCAAGGATCGCAAAATCTTTTTTCGTTAATCCATCAGGTCAATCATGAACAATTTGGCCATTTTCTAATTTTCTTTCTTTTAATTTTTCTATTGTTTTACCGTCTTTTAATACTCAAGCCTTAGGATTAATAGTTTGAGCATATCCATCATATTTACCTGATTTTGCCTTAATTGCAAAGTTTGTTGATTCAACATAAGCCACTGGTAATTTAGCGATTTGATAGAATGGAGCATGGTCTGATCAGTCTCCAGTTTCACCTTCTTTATATTCAGTTTTAACAAATTGCGGATGAATTTTTAATTCTTGATCAGCATCCTTTATTTTGTTAGCTCTTTCTTTTGAAAGCATGTTGATGTGGTTACGTAGTAATGGAGATAAATTTCATTCATCCTTTTTAACCTTGCCATCGTCATTCAAATCATCAACAGTATTAGGAGAGTGAATATACATATAATCACCGCCTGCAACTGTATCCATATTAATCATTCCTAAAGAATTATCACGTAATTCATTTTTTTCGCCAGTTAAGAATTGTTTTACGAATGCTTCTGAACCTAGTTTTCCAAGCTCTTCACCATCAACAAAAATTAAATGTAATCTAACACTTAGATTATCTCTATTTTTAGGATCTGAGAAATACTTTAATAAATTTAAATTAACAGTAACACCGGTAGCATTATCAGTTGCACCTCATGAAACACCTTTTGGTCCTACATTATTCATTGAGTCGTAGTGAGAAACAATGTAAAAATCTTTAATGTTTCTTTTACCATTATCAGTTAATTTGGCACTTGGGTTAATTGTTACCACAATATTATTACCCACATTATTGTATCCTCCACCACTAAATGCAAATAAAAAACCTTGTGTAAAGAAGCCATCATTCTTTAAATTTTGCTTCATTGAATCAACTATTGCTTTATCTTTGGTTTCATCATATTGCACAGTTCTTTTATGTTTATATTCAGGATATGTGATTCCATTTGGAGTGTAATTAGTATAACCCATATCTGCGATTTCTTTAACTAAATATTTATATGCATAATAGCTACCATAATTATTAACTTTTTGATCTACTTTTTCGCCAAATTTGTATAGTAAATTCTTTTCAACTATTTCTGTTGTTAATCTTTTATCTTTTTCTAACTTTATTCCATCATTTAAAGTTTTTTTAGGGGATTGTTTGTTTGGATTTGGTATTGTCGCTAATGACGCTTTTAAAAAGTTATTATCATCTCCTGCTTTTCTGCCATGAACAGTAGACAAGAAATTTGTAAATGTATTTCTTAGCCCTACTTCATCAGTGGATTTTGGATTATTTGGATTTGAACATGAGATTGCCATTATTGGTAGTGCAATGCCAGTTAGCCCCCCCATGGCAATTAGTGCCTTAATTGAACGTTTCATAAACTATTTCCTTTCTTAAATTGTTTTATATTTGTACAAAATAACATTCAGCAATTTGTAAAATATAAATATATTTTAAACTATATTATTTTTTTATACACAAAAATCGACCAGATTAAGCAAAAAAATATTTATAATAAATATATTAATAATAACAATTTTTCAATTAAAATTAAGATATCTTTTAAAAAAGCATGATACAAATTTCTTAATTAAATTAAGCAATATTCATTTGCCAATATATGATTTACATAATAAAAATATTAACAGTTTGACAAATATAATCTAGTTGCACTTTAATAAATAATGCATATTTTCCAAAATTTCAGTGTTTTATTTTTTTATATATCTTTTCTAAAAAGTTTATAATTATGTTAAAAGAGGTATTAGATTATGAAAACATTCAAAAAGAAGAAGACTATATTGAAACTTTTTTTATCTGCAACGCCCGTTATTACAGGAGCTGTTTTGCTAACTAGCTGTAGTCAAACTACAAATAAACAAGAAAAAGATAGCGGCGTTCAACAAAGCAATAGCATTGATGCTTCTATTAATCGCGATGGTTCTTTAATTGGGGAAGAATTGCGAGCTAAAGTAAATGATACAATTGCTAACGCTAACTTCACTATGACTGACAAGGCTAGGGATGAGTATAGCAGCCTTACTGACGATATTGCAAGAGATGAATATATTAATGGTTTATGAGAAAAAATTATAAAATGATTCTCTAAAAATCAAGATTCAGATGATAAAGATAGATTCTTTTTTACACCTGAAGACTTACGCAATGCAGATTTTAATGAATACATAAAAGTTTATATTCCTAATTTAGAATATTTTGCTGGAAACCATAATGTAAAATGCTACTTCGGTTATAATAGCGAAAAAAGAAATATTTTTTACTTCTTTAAAATTAAATGTTTGGATGGAAAGCAAACTGAAGGGCATGGTTTTGTAGATTTAACACTACCTATTGATAAATAATATGAAAACAAGTAAATTAATACTTGCTGGAATAATTGGAAGTTTAGCGCTTCCAATTATTTCTATATCATGCGCAAGACAACAAAAAATTCTAATTGATGAATCAAAAATTAACACTAAATACTTATCAAAACTAAACGCTCAACAACTAGCATCACTGCACAATTTTGAACCCATTTTTATTAATCAAAACCAATCTAGCAAAACTTATTTAAAATATTTGGGTCAAGTTAAAAAGGTTACAAATAACAATGAATTAGAATTTAACCCCACTCTCAAATTTAAACCAGAATTCAAATTGCAAAAATCGTGAAAACAAATAAGAACCAAATATGATAATTACAAAATAGAACGGACAAATAACTCTGCTTTTAAAAATTTTGATGACTTATTTACTCAATATGACTTTAAGGAAATAAGAAAAGCAGGAGGATATTCTAACCTTTGATTTTATTATCTTGCTAACAAAAACAAAGATACAGATTATTATCGCGTTTATGATCCGTATTTTTTTGATTTTCAAACAGTAATATTTCGTCTTGTTAACGATATAAAAACAAATAGTGGATTAATGAATAAAAATTCCCTTCTAAACAAAGCAGGTGAAGCCTTTATTACGCGTAATATTTTTAACAATGAATTCATTCAAGCCAGTTCTTGATTAAGGCCTGAAAATGAAATTTTTAGAAATACATTTATTAATTTTCTTATTTTATATTTAAATAAATTTGATCTTAATATTAAAAAAATTAACATAGATTGAACAAAGGCAAGGGTTCAGGAAAATGATTTTTCAAACCAAAGTTTTATTAGTTTTCAAATTGAAGACATTATTGATTTTGATGATAAAAGCATTGTAAATAATGCAATTAAAAATAAAACATTTTATATTAATGGTTTTAGAAATTATGCCACTGAACAAAAATTTGGTGTTGGCAATAATGGCCTTAGCGAAACACTGCCTTTATTTAATGATTATGTAAAAAATCCATTTTTAATCATAAAACAAAATGAAAACATAAACCTAGGAAAGGATATAAATTCATTTATCAAAGGCTATAATAGCATTGATTATTGAAACTCAAGAGGTTTGGTATATTTATTTTCTAATTTTAAAGATTACCTAGAATTCGATATTCCAGACATATATAAAAATATTGATGAAAAATATAAAGTAATAGATATTCAATTTACAAATTACTATGAAACTAGCCAATTAATCAAAATGATTATTAGAGTTTTTAAAAAAGATAAAACAACAAAAGACTACGTACTATTAAGTTCAAACTTTGACGACCATGGACACTTTTTAAAGGCTATATCAACTAAGCTGGCAGCTGTTGATAAATTAGAAAGTAGTGACTATGCAATATATAGAAAAGAAAAAAAACCAACCTTCAACGGCATAAAACTAGATGATTTTGTTAATAACCCCTTATTTAATTCGCTAATAAATTATGCCTTAATAAATTGAAAAAAACACATTGTTAATCCGAATAGCAATACACAGGATCAATTAAAACTCTTAACTGCTTATTTGAACAATTACCTTCTTGCATATGCTCTCGAAATTCAAAATTCAAATCTTAATACCGGAATCAAAAAGATAGAATTAGCCAAAAATGAAACCGTCGGAGATGAAACTACTTTAAAATTTTATTTTTACAAATTTAACTCAGAAAAAGATTTTCTTTACAAATACAAGGGCGAGAAACCTTTTTATTATATAGATATAAAAGTAAAAAATTTATTTGAGTTTAGTAACGAAACACCAGTTTTTACAATTGTTTCTAAAGGACACTATAATGAAAAAATATAATATTTTAGCTTCCCTATTAATTCCTTCAATCGGGTTACTAACTATCTCATACAACGCAACAAGCGGCATCGAAATAAAATCGTCAAAAAATGCACAAGGTTTTAAGGCAAATGAAGATCTCAATCCCTTAGAAATGCAATTTGATAAAAAAATAACAAAAACCGCTTTAGAAATAAAAAAAACAATGCGGACTTTTAATTATGCTTACTATACCTTTTTTGAAAACTATGATATAGTCAAGGATAAACTAAAAGAATTAATTGAAGAGCAAAGCATAAGTCAAAATAAAGATGGGCTAACAAAATATTACAATTCTTTTTGACATAACAAAAATCCTAAATTACTCAATGATTTTTCAAGACTGCTTGATGATTTTTACAATCTATTTAATTCAGCTATTAAATCTCTATCAAATCTTAATTTTTATTTGGAACAATTCAAATTTGATAATGATAACTTAAAAAAACTGACAAAAGACCAATATACTAGCAAACTAGATAATGATTTTAAACAATATATCTATAACAAGGATTTTGCTGATAACATTTACGCAGCTAAAAAAATACCAATTAAAAATTTAATGATTGCCTTAAAAGAAAAACTAGCGCAAATATCAAACATGATAAAAAAACAAGAACTTAAAAACTTCCTAAATGAATATCACAAGGCAAAAATTTTCATTTATGACAATATCAACCATGTAAATCTTGACGTTAATATTGATTTAATAATTTCTAATCTTGAAGAAAACAACCAACAAGAATTCTTTTAACTTTTACTATAGGTCTAAAAAAATTATTAAATATAGCTTGTAGCCCAATCGACTGCAAGCTATTAAAATAAATAAAAAACTTAAGAGAAAAAACTTAATCAATTTCCATTGGGATTTTTGCATTAACTTCCTCATTAACACGTAAATCAAAACAAATTACATCATAAAATAAATCGATCTGTCTCGTAATAGTATCAACCTTAAATCTAATATCAATCCGATGAGATTTGCTAACTTTTGTTATATCGGGTTTATGAAGAAAAAAATACTTTTTAAATTCAACATCATTAGCAATCTTATCACCATCATCATGTTTCTTATTATTGTATTTTTTGTTAAGATTTTCTATTACTTGAATAAATCTCGCCATTGCATTATCTTGCTCGGCATTATATTCTTTTTGTGCTTCATCAGATAACTTAAAAACAAATTCATTTCTTATGCTTGATAGTTGCGAAGCATTAAGTAACATAGGTTTTTGTCGCTGACTATCATCTATTTTATTAGAATTAGCACATGATATCAAAACAGGACTAATTGCTATGCATAACCCGATCGATAAAAAACTTAATTTTTTATTAAATAAAGATTTTCTTATTATTGATTTCATAACACATATTTTAATACAACAAAAAATTATGTTTTATTTTTTTAAAAAAGAGCATACTTATGTTTTTATTTAAATAATTTTTAAATACTAAAATATTTTTATTAATTATTGTACAAAAAACAAGATTGACCAAATTAAGGAAACCTAAATTATTTTATTAGAAAAAATAATATAAAATTATTGTAAAAAATAATAAGTAAAAATAGGAGCAATATGAAAAAGAAATTATTATTACTTAGTTGAATTCCTACATTAGCACTGTTAACCACTTCATGTATCGAAACTAAACAACCAAACCATGAACCGAAGTCTGAAGATGATAATAAAAAAGAAAATAATGATAATACAAATACTGATTCTATAAATTCAAACAAAAAATCAGAAAACCAAGACCCAATTCCGTTACCGTTGCCAACACCTAAGCAACCCGAAATTTCTAAAGAGCAATCTTCGCCGGAAAATCCATTAAATCCGCATAGTAAAAAAGACAATAGCGCCCCGCAAATACCTCAATTCCCTATAATACCGCCAAACTTCCCAGGATTGCAAAAACCAAAACCAGCAATTAATAAACCGGAGTTGGAGATAAAACAAACTGAAGCATATAGAAAAATATTAGACAGATCTTTTGCTATTTCATTTAATACCATTACACAAAGTCTTGATGATGGAAAAAGAGATAAAGATGAAATTCCTTTCTTATCAACTGGAACTGGTTGAATACTTGATTATGCTTGAAAAAATGGAGTTGAAAATTCTGAAGAACTAATGTTATATATGGCAACAAATGCTCATGTATATCAATATGCATACAATGCATTAGACAATAAATTAAAAGAAACGTTCCCGGAATATTTTACTGGCGAAGAGCAAAAAGATGCTAGAGTTGTTTCATTTGGTATTGGCATACCTCTGGGTGATGCTAATTTAGAACCTATCGAGTCAGGAAAACACGAAGGCAATGAAAATATTGTTAGCTATTTTATAAATTCAAATGATCAAAAATATAAAAAAGATGTAAGAGATGTAAAACTTGTTGGAGATCAAATTTTTTCAAATCCAAAAACTGTTTTTGTCGCAACGGACTTCTTTGATAAGAAAACAAATGAAGAAATATTAAAGAAGCATCCAAACTATCAACCTAATATCAATAAAACCCAAAGAATTGGAAAAGACTTTGCTGTATTTGCTATAAAAATTAAATTCAACAAACTTAAAAAACAAGCCGAAACAAATCAAGATTTAAAGAAATTACTAGAACATATTAATAAAGGCATCAACAGCATTAATAATGATGTAACATTATTTTCATCAAAGCAATATCCTAACCATGATAAATCAAAAGTTCCCTATATTACATATGACTACTACTCAGCCTATCTTCACAAGGAACAATATAAAAACTTTGATAGCGAAAATGAAATTTTAAGTCCAAATGCAAAAAGAATATATATAGCAGGCTTCCCTTCTGATAATGATAGTGGAAATAATCAATACTTCTGAAAAAACTATCCTAAGAACATAAAAATCGAAGATTACACTTTCACAAATAAAAGCTTCTTAAGTAGTGCGCCAGTTGAAAATCTATTATCTGAAAAAACCATATCATATGGCATCGGTGTACAGGCACAAGTTCTAAATAGCAGTTTATATTATGGGGCAAGTGGTTCTCTTGCTGTAAATGAATTTGGAATGCCTGTTGGAATATATTCATCTCTTTCAGCACTAACCCCCAACATTAAAGATACAACAAAATGAGGCGCCTTTACTTTCTTAGTTCAAAATTCAAATGATTTATTCTATGGACCAAAACATAATTTAATAGATGGAAGTAATAAAGAGTTATATCCAAACCAAGAAAAATCTTTCAGACAAAATCTTAAAATTTTATCTGAACAAGATGATTTCTTTAAAGGTTTTAATAAAACGGTTTTATTTGAAAACGGTGTATAGTTTCTTATAAAGACTAAAAAACCAATCATAGCTTTTATGTTTGGTTTTTATTTTAAAAGTTTTTATAATAATTAATCCAATTCAAAAATTTTCTTAATCATATCAATTAAATAGCCCTCACTTGCCATCTTATAATTTATTAGTTTAATATATCTAAAAGCTTTATTTAATTGACTCTTATTTTCATCTTTCCAACAGTTGCCGTCAGTAATTAATATAAAATCAATATTATTAATATTTAAATCTTTTTGCCTATTAATATAGCTATCAATAATTTCCTCGGGTTTTGAACCAGGACCATAAAAATAATTTGTTTCAATATTCAAAGCTTTTTTATCCTTGACTAATATAAAATCAGCCCTTCGATTAGCAATATCATCACCTATATTAAAACCGTATTCTTTTAATACATTAAATTGTTTTTGTAATAAAAGCGTAATACCATAATTCTTGCAAACTGAAGCAACTAACCTCTCACAAATTTTTTCAAAAGAGCTACCACTTCTATTTTTTCTGCCGTTAGAATCTAGACCAACTAAAACGCCCACAATATAATCGTTGCAACTTTTTTCAATAAAATTGTCAAATAGTTTTTTTAAACCAGTATTTACAAAAAAACTATAATATTGTTCTTTTTCCACATCACTTATTTTTTCATTATTTTCTTTAATGCAAAAAGAAAAGCTTTCAATTTTGTTTTTTAAATAATTATTTATTAATAAACTTGTTTTTCCTTTTTTTAACTTTTCCCTTTCTATTTTACTAACTGCAATAAGTAGCGGAAATGTAGTAATTATAGAAGGGACTTTATCTAGTAAATCAAAAAATCTTTCCTTAAAATTATGGCTTTTAATTAATGAATCCATTGCATGCAATTCAACTGCATATTTCTCAATTTCACTAATATTTTCTCAATCCACAAAAAAGTCATATCCTCGATTAGTAACTAGTAATCTATCAATAAAAATTTCTAATAGTTCATTTTTTACGTTCATTATATTTTTCATCCTCTTTCCACAGCAAAGCTCTAAACAAATTTTAATGATTTAATAATTAGTTATAATCACTTCTTTGCCGACTCTTTTATTACCGTTGCTATTTATATTTCGTTTTACATTAACAACCTTAATATTAAATTTAGAATATAAATCTCTAATTAAATCTGTGTCGTGGTTAGTTAACATTAGGAAACATCCTTTTTTATCTAAAATTCTAAACACCTTAGCAAGTCTAATATGACAATCTTCACCAAATTTTTCCTTTGTGTAGGATTCGAAGGAAGTTGGATTTAATGGTACATAAGGACTATCGATAAATACAAAATCCCCTTTGTTAGCTTTTTTTAAACTCTCTTCAAAATCAAGGTTTTCAATTTCCACATTCTTAAGGTATTGTGAAATCTCTAAAATATTATCCCTATTATAGGAATCACATTTAATTTTATTATTAAATGGAACATTAAAAAAACCATTTGAATTTACTCTATATAGTCCATTGAAACATCTTTTATTTAAAAAAATAAATAATGCAGCTAATTCTAGATCATACTCATTTAATTTTAATTTATTATTAAATTTGGTCCTTAACTCATAATATTCTTCTTTTTTGCATTCCTTTTGATCTAATACATTAAGAATTTCTATCATTTGTTGTGGTTTATTTTTTATCATATTATATGCATTAATAAGAACTCTATTAATATCATTTATGTGGGCCTTTTGCGGTTTAAGATAAAACAAAACCGCGCCACCGCCAACGAAAGGTTCATAATAATCGTTGAAATATTTGGGCATTCGTTTTTTAATTTCATCTATAAGTTGGCCTTTCCCTCCGACTCATTTTACAAATGGTTTAATTTCTTTTTTTTGCATATACTGGGCCTTATATAAAATTCTAAATAATAAATATTATTTTAGCAAGTTTTCAATATTTTAAAAATGTTTTTTCTTTGAAAATTAATTTAGGCAAAAAATTAAAAAAACAAAAATCTAATCGGAATTATCGATTAGATTTTTGTTTATTCAAATACTAGTTTAACAGTGTTTCTTACAAGAATTTTTTTTGATTGTAAAATGTCATACATAAATGATATTTCTTTATTAGATATTCTTGTTTCAATTAAATATATATCAATATGAATTTGCTGAATGTTATTTGTCTTATTCTTTGGATCAAATGAAACAATAAGTTTATTGGGCACAAATTCATTCTGCTTCATTTCTAAATATTGACCGGCATATGAGATTCTTACTTCATCATTTTTAATATCTAAAATACAGTCCATAACTTTTTCATCAGTAAATTCAATATGTGTAAATTCAGTGCTATTACTTTCTTTAAAATCGACAAAATCAGTCTCCACTTTGCTTAATATTTCGCCTTCTTGTTCTGAAATTAAGATATATTTTAGCTTCATTTTTTTAGTCTTTCAAATACAATGTCTTTGCCAAAAAGATAGATAGCCTTAGCTAATTCTGGTCCATGCTCCTCATATGTTGCAGCAATTCTAATAGGCATAAATAAATCCTTACCTTTTACATTTAATTCCTGCTTTGTGTGTTCAATACACATTTGAATGTTTTGAATATCAAAATCATTTTGATGCAATAATTTACTAAATGTTTTTACAACATCTATATTAGATATCACCAATGTAGTATTATCTTTTGGCTTGGTATATATTTTTAAATTATTTTTGATCTCATCGATTGTTGACGCTGATTGCTTGTAAGTTTCAACAAATAAATTGTTTCATTCGTCAGAAAATGGTGAATTAATTAATTTTATAATTTCTTGGTTTTCCACTTTTTTCATATATTGTTTTGAAAATCAATCCATCTTAACTATATCAAATTTAGAAGGTGATTTAGATAACCTTTCTGGATCAAATTTTTCAATTAATTCTTCATGACTCATTATTTCCTGGCTATCTTTTGAAGTTCAACCTAATAAAGATAAAAAGTTAAAAATTGCATGGCTGTTATATCCCTCATTCTTGTAATCTTCAATAAATTGCTTCAAAGTTTTATCTCTTTTTGAAAGTTTTTTACCTTCCATATTAGTAATAATGGTTAAATGTCCGAATACAGGAGGGGTTCAATTTAAAGACTCATATATTGCTAATTGCTTAGGCGTATTTGTTATATGCTCTTCGCCTCTTAGAACATGGCTAATTTCCATTTGGTGATCATCAACGACAACAGCAAAGTTGTATGTCGGATAACCATCGCTCTTAATAATAACAAAATCACCAATATCATCGCTATTAACTTCTATTCAACCTCTAACTAAATCGCTTCATCCATAAATAGTATTTTTTTTCAATCTTAGCCTTATTGAATATTCATTATTCTCATCCCTGCGTTTCTTTTCTTCATCAGAAATTTTCAATCAATTAGGGTCATATCTAAACGAAGCAATTTTAGCTTCTTCTTGTTCTTTATGCTGTTGCTCTAATTCCTGCGAATTATCATATGCCTTATACGCGAAACCTTTGGCAATTAACTTATTAGCAATGTCTCTATAAATTGCTAATTTTTCAGATTGTCGATAGTTGCCGTATTTTTTATTAGGTTTTAGCGGGCTTTCATCTGGTATTATACCCAGTCAAGCAAGATTTTCAAGCTGACTCTCTTCCCCACCCTCGACATTTCTAGCAACATCAGTATCTTCTAATCTAAAAATAAAAGTTCCATTAAAATGTTTTGCAAATAAATAATTAAATAGAGCGGTTCTAGCACCGCCAATATGTAAATAGCCTGTTGGACTTGGGGCGTATCTTGTTCTTATTGTTTTCATAATTATTCCTCTTCAAAAAGTAAAACTAATGGTTCAGTAACATCTTGTCAAAAACCTTTTAACGAAGGTGAAGTATTTCTAACAAAAGCTCATGGTGCTTCTTCGATTTCAGGGCGAGATTCTGGAAATCGAGATTTTGATGGACTAATAACATCATTAATAAAATTAGGTGCTGCTTCAACATTTTTTCTAATTCAATATAACATAATAAAAACTGCCTTAGGGTTATGTTTATATTGAGAATATTTGGGAATAGCAGCGCCAGGAATGTTTGCGACTAATTCATCATATCTAAATGAAAAAAGGCGATAATCATATTGACCGGATAAATTAGCAAATTTTAAAAACTGAAAATCAGGTTTAATCTTATAAACATGAGATGTATCATGTGTATTATTTAATTTCCTATCATTTGTGAATAGCCTATATTTATCATCAAACTGGCTAATTGGATTAAATAAACGTTTTGAATTTAATTCGTAAAATGAACTAGCACTACGTTTTTTAATTATTTTTTCTCCTTTTTCATTTATGCTAACAAAATTTGGATCATCAACAATTGATATAACCGGTAAATCAAACGTGCAAGCTGCTGATAAAACAGAGGGAGCTAAGACCGCGCCCAATGATCCTAATAAAGAAAAAATTAATATTTTTCTTTTAATTTTAGATTTTTTCATAATTATTAATTTTACTAAAATTTAAAATTTTAATGTTGTTAAGTAATTAGAATTTCTCTTTTTTTTCTTTATTTAGACATAGTTAAAATTAAATAATGAAACAATTGAATATATGAAAATTCGGTTCCAAGAAGATATTAAAGATTGTGGACTTTATGTATTGCAATCATTACACAAATTTTATTGAAAAAAATGAGTTGATATAAATTTTTTAAAATATGAATCAACCTATTCTGAGGATGGAATTAATATTACCAATCTTTGTTTGTTGGCTAGTAAAATTGGCCTCCATACAGAAGCATTTAAAATTGAATGAGAAGAAATATTAAAACTCAAAACCTCTTTTCCATTAATTGCCATTTCAAAGATAGATAATTTTCTACATTATGTAATTATTGAAAACATAAGTGATAATTTTGTATTTACTTTAGATTCAACAAAAGGAAAAAGAAAAATAGAGATTAAGCAATTTAAAAAACAATTTGCTGGTCCAATTATAATAGTTAAAAAACAGCAAGAATGTAATCAAAAAAATATTTATGAAAAGTTTTTTTCTTTTAAGTTTAAACTTAATTTAAAGTCATTAGTCATTGGCGTCCTATTTAGTTTCATTACTATCTTTTTAAATTTTTTACTTTCATTTATTAATAAAAATATATTTGCAAGTATTCAACAAATAAAAATATCAGAAGGACAAAAAACAATAATGTTTTTCTTTTGAATTTCAATGGTTTTGCTTGTTGTTTCCTTATTAAATAATTTTTTATTAACAAAATTAAAAAATTTAATATCAACAACAATAAAAGAACGATTTATAAATAGCGTTGAAGGAGCGGAATACAAACAAATTTTAAAAATTAGTAAGAATGAAATTCTCTTAAGATATCTATCAATTGAATCAATAGCCGGTTTTTTATCGTTTATGATTTCTTTTATCTCTTCCTTTTTATTTTCTATTATCTTAGTTATACCTTTATTATTTTTTATAAAAATAAAATTCATATTAATAGTAATACTTGTTAATATAATCAAGACCTTGGTTAGCTATTTTATAAACAATAAAATTAGCCTTTTATCAAAAAAGCTAACACAAAAAAGCGTTGAAGAAATAAATAAACTTTCGTTTATAGTAAAAAATGAAGATTCTTATGGACTAATGCTGTGAGAAAATCTTGAAAAACAAAGTTTTTTAAACAATATAAAAAGTTATAGAAATGTTGATCTTAATATCAATAAATTAAGTTCAATAAAAAATTTAATTTTAAGGTTTTTAAATTTGATGACAACAATAATAATTTATTGCTTTTTTTTATTACAAAAAACATCTGACCTAGGCCAATTATTTTTTATTTTGCAAATACAAACAATTATTTCTGAACCAAGCAATAATCTTCAAGAATTTTTTATGGGATGAAAAATCTTTAGGAATGGTTCAACTAGATTAAATTTTATAATCAATATTCCACAATCAAAATTAAGAAATTCTATTAATAATATAATAGATTTAAAAACAATTAAATTCAAAGGGCTTTGCTTTGGATTTGAACGTCGCAATATAATTAATGATTTAAATTTTATTATTGATAAAGGTGCGAAATTGCAAGGACCAAACGGTTCCGGAAAAAGTACTTTGTTTAAATTATTAAGTGGTTTTTATTTAAATTACAAAGGGTCAATTATTTTTAATAATATTGAAATCAAAGAGATAAATAAGTCTTGATTTAAGGAAAAAATTTATTTTTCAGGTAATGAATTTAATATGCCAAACATTGATTTATATACATATTTATTTTCAGATGTTAATAATAAGGAAAAAGAAAAAATATTAAAAGATACAGATTTCATCAGTGTTATAAATTCGCTAAATATAAATATATTTTCTAATCTACTTTTAAACTCAAATAAGTTTTCTATGGGGCAAAAACAAATTATAAAATTATTGCCTCTATTAATAAAAAAATATCAATTGGTTTTGCTAGATGAAAGTTTTGAATTTTTATCACAGCAAATGTTTGAACTTATATCTAGATTAATATGTAAAAAACAAGAAAATTGCATTATTATTGAAACAAGCCATAATAAAAGATTTTTACTAAAAAATTCCCCAACTATTTTTCTAAAAAAATAAAATTCAATTTTTTTCATTTTTTTTGTGTTAATTTATAATTATTTTTATGAATAAATTAACCATTAAAAATAACAGTTTTAGCACGTTTAAATTTGAGAAAGATTTTTGCAATATACTCAATGAAGCAAAGGCAGAGTTTAATAGTACAAAAGATTTGTCTGTTGACCTTCTTTTTGTTAATAGATTCAAAATGAAAAAACTTAATAATTTGCATAGAAACAAAAACTATACAACTGATATTTTAAGCTTCCCACTAGAAGCAGCTAATGAGTTAGATTTTCTCGAAAATTTAGAGCTTGGTCAAATAATTATTTCGCCATGAAAAATTAAAAAACAAGCAAAAAAATTTAATCATAGTTTAAAAAGAGAATATTGCTATATTTTTGCCCATGGAGTTGCACACCTTTTTGGTTTTGACCACCAAACAGAAGCAGAAACTTTAGTTATGAATACACATGTAGAAAACATTATGAAACGTTTAAACATCACTAGATGTTAATAAAATTTTTATGAGGTTTATAAATGAAAAAAATTTGTTATGTTGGTTTAGTAGGAAGACCAAATGTAGGAAAAAGTACGCTAATAAATAACATTTTAGATTTTGAGTTGGCAATAGTTTCCAATGTTGCCCAAACAACAAGAGATAATATTAAAGGTATATACAATGATGATGAAGTCCAAATAATTTTTATTGATACCCCTGGAGTCCATAAGGCAGAATTCTTATTATCAGAAAAGCTAAATCAAAAAAGTTATGAAACAATGAAAGCTGTTGATATTGTCTTATTTTTAACGCCAGCTAATGAAGAAATAGGAAAAGGCGATAAATTTATTATTAACAAAATTAAAGAAACTACAGATAGAGAAATAATAGCAATAATAACTAAAATTGATTTAATTGATAACAAAATAAAATTAGATGAAAAAGCTCATGAATTAAAAAGTTTAGGAATTAATACCGTTTTGGGTATTGGCAAAGATTATAAGCAATCCTATATTGATTTAATTGATGAAATTAAAAAATATTCTTATGAAGATGATTTGCCTTTTGAGGAAGATCAATTAAGTGATGTCTCTCTTAGATTTATAGCTAAAGAAATTATTAGAGAATATGCAATTAAAAATTTATATCATGAAGTGCCGCATTCAATCGCTGTGCTAATTGATGAATTTAAAGAAAATGATAGCGAAACAATTCCGTATACAATTTCAGCTACTATTTATGTAAAAAGCGAATCACAAAAAGGTATTGTAATTGGTAAAGGGGCACAAAAAATAAAAACAATTTCAATGTCTTCAAGAGAAAAAATCGCCAGTGTTTTAAAACATCCTATTAATTTGTTTTTAAGAGTTAAAGTTGATGAGGATTGAGTGGATAAAGAGGAAAAAATTAAGAAAGCTGGATATTAAAATGAAAATTCAAATAACTCATAAATTAAAGCTTTCACTCCTCTTTATTTTAATCAGCATTATTTTTGTAGTTTTTATTATTATACTTTTTTTAAAAATAAGCAACCCTTATAAAATAAGTATTTATAACTATGAATCATACCTTAATAAAAATACTATTAACAAGATCAAAAAAAACTATTCATATCATACATTTAAGAATCTTGATGAATTTACAAGAGCAATAAAAAATAAAAAAGCTGTAGCAGGGGTAAATTCTGATTATCAAATAGCTCAACTTGTCGTTGAAAACAAATTAAAAAAGATTAATTTTAAAAAAGTTTTTGATGTTAATTATGATGCAAAAAATAAAAAAGAGATCATATTAAATCTTTATACTAATGACGTAAAAAAACAATTTGATTTTTTTGATAGTTGAATAATAGAGGAAATAAAGAGAATTAATCCAAATAATAAAATTGACAAGTTAAACTTTAAACCTTTTCTTTATTATAAAGATAAGGAAGTTATTGGCTTTGAAGCAGATAATAAAGAAGGTATGGACCATTTTTATGAATTTTTAATTCCTTATTTTACTCTTGACAAAGGTATAGCCTATAATCCTGAAAATTCAGAAATTTCAAAATCTACAAGAAATAATATTAAGGAAAATGCTGATTTTAGTGATATTAAAGACGGAAAAAATTGATTCGATCTAATAAATTCATTATCAAAAAAATATAAAAATCCAAAATTTTACTGAACTGATTGATTTCTTGACAATGCCATGATTGGTCAATTTTATAAAAATCTAATTGACAATGGAAGCCAAAAAAACTCATTCGGAAAATGAAAAGATTTAAACAAAGAGAACTACAAAAATATTATTGATCACTTTGCGAAATTTGTCAATGTTTCAACTGGCAATAATATAAAAGACACAAAAAGAAATAAACTTATAACTGATGGACAGGAAATTGTATCGGGCATAATTGAGCCAGCACATGGAAAAGCTGATGTTGCAATAATGTATAATGGCGATGCACTTGATGCTTATTATGGAAAGGATAACTTTGCAAATTTAAATCAAAGTAATAATATATCGTTTGTTCGGCCTAAAAATACATATAAAAATATTGATGCATGAATCATTTCACAAGACACAGATGATAAAGAATCAGATGCTCTTCTAGAAACACTAAAAAACCTTGTTTTTGGGGATGTTAGTTTAAACTACCAACAAATATATAATAAATACATAAATAATGTTTATAAAGAAATTAAAAATAGTGGGATTTCAGAAGAAGAAATAGAAAAAAATCTTTTTAACAAAAAAGATAAAAATAAAATTGCCAAATCATTAAAAGACATTGATTTATCATTTTATAAAAAATACTATAGATTTTTTAGAAATGCCTTTTCAAACGAAAATTTACAAAATGTTGCAAACTTTGATGTAATAAATTACACACCTAGTTTTAAGACTATAAAGTTCTTTTTATTAGAAACTTATTTCATTGATAGCAATAAAAATCAAGATCAAAAAGCAATTTCTATTTTTGATATAAAAGAAAACAAAGACATAAATTTTAGACCATATCAGCCGCTCAATCCTGAATTGAGAACAAAAATGATTGATTACTATTATCAAATAACCAAATCATAATGGTGAAAGGAATAATTATGGAAAAAAAGAAAGTTAAAAAGACAAACTCAGCAATCATTGAACTTGTTGATGTTGTTAAAGAGTTTGAAGACAAACTAGTTTTAGACAATGTCAATCTTAGTATCGAAAAAGGTGAATTTATTACTCTTTTGGGACCTTCTGGATCTGGCAAAACTACTATTTTAAGAATTATTGGTGGTTTTGAATGGGTTACTCGTGGAGAAGTTAAACTTCATGGCAAAGATATTAAGGATCTTTCCCCACATAAAAGGGATGTTTCTACTATATTCCAAGACTATGCCCTATTTCCACACTTAAATGTTGAAAACAATATTAAATATGGTCTAAGACTTAAAAGAATTAACAAAGAAAATCTTCCAAAATCATTTCATAATAAATTAACACTGCAAAGAAGAAAATGAAGAAAATTTGCCGATCAAAAAATGAAAAATCTCGACAAAGAATTCGAATTATATGAAAGAGAATTAAATAATAATTCATCGCTTTCAAAAAGAAAGAAACAAAAATACCAGCAATGAATTGATGATATGGATTTTAAATATTCATATTGGGAAAACTATGTTGACTTAAAAACTGAGGCATTTGAAAAAAGATACCTAACTAGAAAAATTACTAATGAAGAAATGGACAAAGAAGTTAAACAAATTATGGATCTCGTTGGCTTAAGTGGCAACGAAAAGAAAAACGTTAACTTTTTATCAGGTGGTATGAAACAAAGAGTAGCGCTCGCAAGATCACTAGTTATTGAACCTGAAATTCTCTTATTAGACGAACCATTAAGTGCTCTTGATGCTAAAATAAGAGAAAAAATGCAAACTCTTTTAAGGGACATTCAACAAAAGCTGAAACTTACTTTTATTTTTGTAACTCATGACCGAAATGAAGCACTGCAACTGAGCGATAGAATTGCTGTTATTCGTGATGGAAAAGTAGAACAATTTACCACTCCGAAGGAACTTTATGATTTTCCAGTTAATAAATGAGTAGCAAACTTTATTGGAGATTCAAACTTTTTTAACGCTACTTTCATAAAAGCAAACAAGGTAAAATTTATGTCAAGGACTTTCGACACTATTCATGATGAATTTGAGCCCGGGGAAAGTTTGGATGCCCTAATAAGACCAGAAGATATTATTATAACAAGAGTAAAATCAAAAGCTAAGCTAACGGGAGAAATTATAAAATCAACCTACGGAGGCAGCTACTATAATTATGAGGTTCAATGTAAGGATAAAATTATTTATGTAGAAACTTCTTCAAAATACGCTGTCGGCAAAGAGGTATTTTTAGATTGGGATATTGATGCTATCCACCTAATGAAGAAAGATAAAAAACTTGAATTATTAGAAAATGAATTAGGTCAAACAAATGAAGTCTAGTACAAGAAATGTAAAAAAAATCAAAAAACTTTCTTCACCGATGTCAAAATTGCAATTTACATTTATAGTTCCATATGTTGTTTTTGCAGTTTTATTTATTATCCTACCTATGGTGTTTGTATGCATTTATGCATTTAAACCGTTAGAAGGACAAACAAAACTAGAAAATTGAGAAATTGCTCTAAAACCTTCAACATGGGTAATAATAGGAAGGTCTCTGCTGACTGGATTATTTGCTGCAACTGTATCGCTAATAATCGGTTTCCCGTATGCATATATTGTTTCAAGATCTAAATATAAGATTATTAAAATATTGGGTTTAACTCTAATTCTTAGCCCCTTAGCTATTTTTACAATATCAAAAGCTTTAGCAGTTAGAGGTTTATTCTCGGCAATTTTCGATGAAAATCAGTTAAATAACAATTTCTTTATTGTTTTTGGTATGGTTTATCTTTATCTACCATTCATGGTTCTACCATTGTACCAGGTTATTAAAGATATGCCAAATAACATTTTGGAAGCCTCGGAGGATTTAGGGTATTCAAAATTTAAAACAGTTTTTAAAGTTATAATTCCTTACACATCCAAAGCAATATTAAGTGGTTTCGGAATTGTTTTAATGATATCTGCAACCTCTATTATTATTTCAGACAAACTCCTACCAAATGGCAGTCAAAAACAACTAATTGGTAACCTAATAAACCAGTTTGCCAACACAGCCAACCCGTTTGATTTAGCAAATTCTTCAACATTAGTTATTATCACTCTTGCAGTCCTATTATCAATATATGCAATCATTTATGGAATACCATTCTTAATTAGAAAAAAAAGACAAGGAGGAAATTATGACTAAATTTAAAAACTTTTTAAAATATTCATATGTTTTTGTGATTCTTGCTTTTCTTTATATACCAATAATTTTTGGAACGATTTACAGTTTTAATTCACCTTCAGATAAAGGAATTTTTTCAGTAACAACTTGAAATAGAACTTCTTTTGATGCATACAAGGAACTGTTTTCTAAATCACATAGTCTAGCATTTGTTAACTCATTTCTTCTTGGGATCGCAACTTCTGTCCTTGTTATTAGTATCTCCTTACTAACTGTTTTCGCTCTATGAAGACACAAGAATAAAGGGGCAAGATCTTTTGTGCAAGCAACCTCAAATGTGCCTATGATAAATCCTGATGTTATTACAGGATTGACACTTGCTATTGTTCTAAACTTCTTATTTTTTGGAACCCTAAAAGCAACGAGTGAAGGTTTTTTTAGATCTATTATTGGACATACTGTTATGTGTCTTCCATACGGAATTTTAATAATGCTACCTAAAAGCGATAAATTTTCCAAAAATATTTTTGAAGCAAGTCAGGATTTAGGATATTCAAAATTTAGAACATGATTTAAAACATATTTTATTTATATGCTAGGATCTATAATTTTTACATTTGTTATGACTATGACTTTGTCATTTGATGATTTTATTATTACAAGAATTGTTTCTAATACAGAAACGTTAGGAACACAATTGTATGAAGGTCAATTTCAGGCATGATCGCTGGCTATTGGTGCAATATCGCTTCTAATAGTAATATTTATAAATACACTATATATTATTTTTAAAGGAACACAAAATAAATTAGCTAAAAAATCCCTAGTTTTAAGTAAAAAACAAGCACAAAAGGATTTTTATAAGGAGGTCTTATAAATTGAACAAAAGAATTTTTAAGGTCTTAATATTTATACTTTCCTTTTTTGTTATAACCATAATTTTTATTTTTGCAATCTCAATTAAACTTTCAAATAAGTACCGACCAAGTATTTATAATTACGAATCTTATTTAGCGCCTTCTATAAAAGAAAAACTAAAAAAAGACTACAACTATAAAGAATTCAAGGAAATCAACGAATTTACCCAAGCATTAACCCAAGACAAAGCGATTGCTGGTGTTGGAAGTGATTTTCAAACAGCACAACTCATTATAGAAAAAAAAGTCAGAAAAGTTGATTTTGCTAGATTATACGGAAAAAGTGATGCCAATGACTGAAATGTTAGAAAGTTTTTTTACACAGAAAATGTTAGAAAACACCTTGAAAACTTTGATAATCTAATATACAATAAGCTAGTAAACCTACCTAAACGCGAATTAGATTCAAAAGGTTTTATTTTAGACAAAAATAAAAAACTTTGAAAAAGTAATACTAGCACCCAATGAGAACATTTTTATGACTTCTTTATACCGTATTATGCGCAAGACAAAGGAGTTGCATATAATGTTAATAAAAATAGTAGACCTAATTTAACACTAAACAATTCCTCAATTCAAGAATTAGAAAACAAATCAATGCAACTCGATTGAAATCAAATTTTTGATACCCTAAAAGAAAATAAATATCAACACATTGGTTGAACTAATGCGTTTGTTGATAACTTAATGATTGGGGCCATTAATTATAAATCGCGAGACAACAAAAATTGAAAACAATTATTTACCTTCAATGGAGAGGGAAAACTCTTTGACTTTAACGAGAATAATTACAAGCTAGCAATTGATTCTTTCGTAGCATTTGTCAAAAATTCTTCTGGTTATGATATTAAAAACACAGCATATAATCACCTAAGTGGCGATGGATTAGAATTGCTTAACTACCTTATTGAACCAAAACAAGGTCGCTCAGATTCATCAGTTATTTATAATGGCGATGCCTTAGACGCTTATTATTCAGAAGATAATTTTGCTTCAGTTGAAGAAGGAACAATTAGATTTGTGCGCCCTAAAAACAATTATTACCTTGTCGATGGTTGAATTATATCCCATAAACTAAGTGATGAAGACACTTCCAAATTTTTAGATAGCATTAGCTCTTTGATATATAATAACAACAACGTTATTATCAGATCGGCCGAGAGCATTGAAAAAAGATTGAAATTACTAGAAAAGCGTTTCTTTGAAACATTAAAAAAATTCCTGACCAATGAAGACCTAAATAGTTCCATCGATACTTTAACGTTAATTTTCAACAGTGATAGCAGACAAGAAATTATCAAACTTCTTTCAAAATCACAAAAATTAAAAAGTATTGATTGAAACAATCTGGAAAATTGAAAAAAATTCTTAAGAAGTTTTAAAAGTGAAATTACTGAGGATAATATTGAATTTTTACGAATTATAAGAAATAATTCTGATAAGGGAACAGATATTTTTTCAGATAGTTTTGAAGAAGTTTTTACTAAAAGCGACTTAGGCGAACTAATAAACTTTGAATATATTTCATATACACCAACAGATCTTTTAACATATAAATTTTTAGATGAATGGTATTTTGGAAATGATGAAATTGCCAAATCTATTTTCAAGCAACCCTCGACAAATGAGAATTATCATTTATTCACATATCCAATTATCGAAAACAACCTGCGAACAAAGATTGCAGCCTACTATTTCGAAGCAACAAAATCATAAATAGGTTAATCCTATTTTTTCTTTTAAATTTAAGAATAAAAACATTTAAACATTTAATAATGTTATCAAAAATTAAATAGTAACAAAATTTAAGTATAATTATAAATTATAAATTAGATTAAAAGAATTGGTTAGGAGCAATGTTATGACAATTAAAAAGTTATTACAAAACATTGAAACAATAAGAGAAAATGAAAAGTTTGAGGTTAAAGGTTGATTAGTTTCTAATAGAGGAAATGAAAAAATTAGATTCTTAACTGTTAATGATGGGAGTACTGTTGCAACATTACAAATAGTAGTTAAAGGGGAAATGATTCAAAAACTCAATGTCGCGCAAATTTCACTAGGAACCTCATTAATTGCTAGAGGAATTATTCACCTCACACCAGATGCCCAACAACCGCTTGAACTTATTTTAGAAACATTAATTGTTATCAATCAAGTTGACAACGATTTTCCTATACAAAAAAAAGAAACTTCACTTGATTTTTTAAGAGAAATTCCTCACTTAAGAAATAGAACAAGCTTATTTAAAAGTATAATGTTAATAAGAAATACTCTTTCTTTTGAAATCCACAAATATTTTCAAGAACACGAATTTCTTTACATGGCATCACCGATTATCACTTCAAATGATGGTGAAGGAGCTGGCGAAACTTTGTTGGTTGATGATGAAACAAAAGAGTACTTTTTCAAGCAAAAAGCATTCCTAGGAGTTACGGGACAGCTTCATGCTGAAGCATATGCGGCTAGTTTTAAGAAGGTTTATACCTTTGGGCCTACATTTCGAGCCGAAAATTCGCACACATCACGCCATTTAGCTGAGTTTTGAATGATTGAACCTGAGGTTGCTTTTTATGAATTAAAGGATATTATTAACCTTGCAGATGATTTATTAAAAACTGTCATTAAAAACACCATAAGCAAACATTTAGATGAAATGAAGGTATTGCAATCTTACAATCCTGATCTACTGGAAACATTAAACAGATTTCTTGATAACAAACTAACAGTTATTGATTATAAAGATGTGGTTGAAAAACTTAAACCTTTTAGCGACCAATTTGAAGAAAAAAACATTTTTTTTGGTATGGATCTAGCTTCAGAACATGAAAAATTCCTTTCTGAAAAAATTGTAAATGGGCCAGTCGCTGTTACAAATTATCCAAAAGATATTAAAGCTTTTTATATGTACCAAAATGATGACAACAAAACTGTTGCAGCTTTTGATTTATTAGTTCCAGGGATAGGGGAATTAATTGGTGGTAGTCAAAGAGAATCAAGATATAGCAAACTTGTTCAAAGAATGCATGACTTAAAAATTTCACAAGAACCCTTACAATGATACATAGACTTGCGTAGATTTGGATATGCACCATCAAGTGGTTTTGGCATTGGTTTTGAAAGACTAGTGATGTATGTGACAGGTATTGCTAACATTAAGGATGTCATCCCCTTCCCAAGAGTTGCTGGACAAATTAAAATGTAACAAGGATATTAATGAAAAAAAATCTAACTATAATTATTCCTATTTACAACGTAAAAATACCTCTAAATGAAATTTTTTACAATATCTATAAACAAAAATCACAAAATTTTAATATCATTTTGACCTTTGATAGACCGAAAGAAAAGGATTATATAGAAATTGATAAACTACAATCAAAGCTAGGCGAAAGATTAAAAATTATTTTTAATTCGGGCCATCAACATTTCGATGTTGTAATAAAACAAGCTTTAGATCTTATTGAAACCCCTTATACGTTCATTCTTTACTCATATGCCAATTTAAAAAATGAGTTTATTCAAAGATTTGATAATTTTATTAAATCTTTGCCCAAAAAAGCAGATTTCATACAAGTTCCCGGATATAACCAAGTAATAAACAAATTATTATTTAAGTCAGCCCACTTATCAATGCTAGGTTTAGTCAATTTAGAAACCAATAAACTACCTTTTATATTAACTAGCCCTTTTATGTTCAATTCAATTGTTAAGACAAATATTTTAAAGAAAGTTTTTTTCTTACCTAAAACAAAGGATCTCAATCTAGAATATTCGCCCAATCCTATTTTTCAAAGCCTTCTTTATTCAAAAACATATGCTTTTTTCGAAGACACATGAATCATTAATAATAATGATAATCCATTAATTTTTAACCCTAAATCCTTGACTCGCAATTGAAATAATATATTCAATTCCTTTAATACAATAGATATTGAAACTAAAAATGCTCTTGAATTGGCTAAATGTCTAAATTATTGCTATTATATTGCTGCAATTGTCGGCTCATTAAAACATAATAAGAATCCATTAGATGAAAAAACACTAATTAGCATTAAAAACTCTCTTATTCAAGAAATTTCAATACTAAGACCTTTTTGAGTAGAGCAACTCCAAATAAATCACTTTTTTAAAGAATTTAATATTCAAAAACTTTATGATTTAACGTCTGGTTTTAGTAAAAAATGAGACCACATTATTAAAAAATTTATATGACCATAAAGCAAAATGTTAAGGCTAATTTTTGAATAAGATTATTAGCTACATTAATTGATCTTCTTATTTTCATAGTTTTAATTGTAGCGACTTCTTTTATAATATTCAATTACAAAAAAGCTGAATTTCGCACACAAAGTACCACACTAAAAGAAATATACTTTCGCCTTTGGTTATTATTGATGATTTTTTTATGTATATTTGAATACATTGTTATTCCAACAATACTAAAAGGCCAAACAATTGGAATGTTAATATGTAAAATCAAAATTCTTTCCGATGAAGAAAAAAGAAGAACTTCCAAATTTATTTTTGATCGGCAAAGACTATTTGCATTCTTATGAATTTTTGTTTTTATGAGTTTCATGTTAATGTCTACTGATGCATTTTTAAAAGCTGCTCGCGGTGGAAAATTAAATAATGTTGAAAAGCTTGTTGTTATATTACCAACAGCACTAGCTACGATTTCTATAAATCTTCAAATACTGCTAATTATTTCTGGTATTTCATCAACAAGACTAAGTTGAAATGATAAATTATCGCGAACAAAAACCGTTTGAAAAAATAGATATGAAGATATTATTGAAGATGAAAATTTAATGTTTAAAATTAAACCAAAAAAACGTGAACTTCCTAAAATCAATATCACAAAATAGCCAAAAATTAAGGCTATTTTTTATTACTAAATATTAATAGGTTTAATTAGGTTATAATTATAAAGTATATTTAATTATAAGGGGTGAAGATGATAGAACTAGAAAAACTAAATAAACAACAACGAGAAGCAGTAGAATACAATGGCGGACCACTTCGTATAATTGCTGGTGCAGGTTCAGGAAAAACAAGAGTTTTAACATATAAAATATCATATTTAATTGATGAATTGGGAATAAAACCTTCACGCGTTTTAGCTCTAACTTTTTCAAACAAAGCAGCTAATGAAATGAAACAGCGCGTTATCACAATGGTGAATAATCCTGAACAACTTCCTGTCATAAGTACTTTCCATGCTATTTGTGCAAAAATATTAAGATATGAAATTCATTTGCTAGGTTATGAAAACGATTTCCAAATTATTGACGAAATAGACCAAAAAGCAATCCTTAAATCAGTCTATAATGAATTGGAAATATCTAATAATGAATTCAGTTATAGTTCAATCATTTCATTCATTCAAAACAAAAAGAATTCATTATTTGAATTTTTAAATATTGAAAACGAAAATATTGATACATCTTTATCTCTTCAAGAAAGAAAAGCTATCGAAACAAAGGAATTGATTTACAAGCATTATCAAGAAAGATTGCAACGATCAAAAGCACTTGATTTTGACGACTTACTAGTCTTTGTTTACAAACTTTTTTATGACCCAAAATATGAGCATATAGCCAACAAATGGGCTAAACGATATGACTATTTATTAATTGATGAATTTCAAGACACAAGCATTATTCAATACAAAATACTACAAAAACTTTGTTCAACAAATAAATTAACAATTGTAGGAGATCCCGACCAAACAATCTATAGTTGAAGAAATGCTGATATCAATATAATTATTAATTTTCACAAGGATTATCCAGATGCTATCACAATTAAACTTGAAGAAAATTATCGATCAACTAAAAAAATTCTTTATTACGCAAATAAATTAATCATTAAAAATAAATTAAGACTAGAAAAAAACTTATATACAGAAAATGAAGAAGGAGAGGATGTTGAATTTTACTGTGGCCATAGCGAAGAAGCTGAAGCCCGGTGAATAGCACGAAAAATTTCAGAATTAAAACGTTCGAGAGTGCAATTAAAAAATATTGCTATTTTATTTAGAACCAATAGCTACTCAAGAGCAATTGAAGAAGCTTTGATTAGAGAAAGTACAATATACAAGCTTTTTGGCTCAATCAAATTTTATCAACGTGAAGAAATTAAAGATGCTTTAGCATACTTAAGAGTTATTCATGATGGTAGTGAAATTATGCTTCTACGTATCATAAATAAACCTTCAAGAAAAATTGGAGAGGTAACCGTTGATAAGTTAATTGAATTTGCAAGAAATAAAGGTACAACATTATTCAATGCAATTGAAGCACATATTGATGAGCTGCAAGAAACTTTAAGTATTTCAACAACTACACTTCAAAAATTAGCTTCACTAATTAATGATATTCGGTGAGCAAGAGCAGCCTTAAAAACTAATTCAATAAGCAGCACGCTCAAAGAGTTTATGTATAAAAAAATAAACTATTTTGATACATTTAAAATTTCCGAAGAAGATTATGAATCAAAACAAGAAAATTTTCAAAGTTTAATAAATGCTATTGAGTTATGGGAAAAAAACAATTCTCACGGTACTATAGATGAATATCTACAAGAAATTACACTAATAACAGATAGAGACGTCGAAAACGATGCAACAAGTTTTGTTTCATTGATGACAGTGCACAATGCTAAGGGATTAGAATTTGATTATGTTTTTATTTGTGGGCTTGCTGAAGGTTTATTCCCTCTAAAAAGAGCAATTTCTATTTCACCAAGTAAAGATTTTACATTTTTAACTAATTCAAATACACATGAAGAAAATATTGAAGGTCTTGAAGAAGAAAGACGGCTTGCATACGTTGCAATTACAAGAGCCAAGAAAAAGCTTTTCCTTTCATTTGCAATTAATAGATCTGGTTTTACTAAACGTAGCAGGTTTTTATCAGAGGCAGGTATAAAAGAACAAAATGGTTCTGTAACACTTGCAAATGATTTTTCTATTGCTGAAGAAAATCACCAAAACAACAGCCATTTAGTTGTCGGAGATTATATAATGCATAAAATCTATGGACGCGGCGAAATTATTGATATGGTTGACTCAATAATTACTGTAACCTTTCCACAACAAAAAACCACAAAACAATTTGAAAAATCGCATCACTCAATTAAAAAATGAGATGGTGACCTTAATGACTAAGGAGTTAATTTAATTTGCTAATCTGAATTATTGCATTCTCTTCCATAATATTCATTTTTTCTTTTTGATTTATTTTATTTTTAATAAGAACACAAAATAGTATTAAAAACGAAAGTGGTTTTCTCTGTTTAGAAATCGATTTGAAACAAAATAGAATTAAACATCTGAATGGTATTCCTAACATTTCAAATGAACCCACATTTATAAAAAAATTAAACCTTCTAAATAATAAATGAAGGAAATTAGATGACTTATGTGAGATTTTAGAAAAAAAATATAAACTTCTTTTTTTAAGTGCTTTAAAAAATAAAGAGAATACGATTATTAGTTTTGAAACAACACATAACAAGCATTCAACATTCAAAACAAAGGTTAGTTTTGAAATAAATTTTATAAATGATCAAAAAGCTTTTATGACAGTTAATTGAAACAGAAACGATACTATTAAAAATGAAGTTTTCGAAGCTTTAAACACCAACATTTCTTACCTTTTTTCGCCAAACAGCAAATATATAGCATGTGGTTTCATTTTAAACATAAAAAATATTAATAGTATTAATAACTTTATAAAACTTTTCCAAGATAGTTGCGTTTATAATCAAATAAAAGGCGTCAAGGTTTTTCTTGATTGAAATAAGATCTTTTTCGTCTTTCCCTCTGATAAATTTCAAAGCGGGCATTCTTACTATGCAACTAAAATCTTTGCAAACACTGCTACTCTTTACAAAAATCTTTACTCTATCTTTTTTTCATTTAACAATGAGCTTTTAAACAACAAAAATCAATTGTATTATGAAACGGTCTTTGACTTTATCAAAACACTTACACCTATGGTTGATTATTGAATTCCAAATAACATAGAAGATAACAAAGATTTTAAAATTTTTAAAGAAAAATATGAATATACACTTGACGAAATAAAACAAAGCAATAATATTGATTTTAAAACTGTGTCTATAAATAATTTTGGCGATGAAAACACTAAACTCAATTTATTATTAGTTAAAAGAAAATTTGAAATTTTAAATATAAAAGATGAAAATATCATAGCTTCCTTAGACATTTATAAAAATTTTTTTATGCAAATATATGAAAACATCAAATCACAAGATATTCATGGAAAAGTTTTAAATATACAAGATTTTATTTTTAATTATATTGATAATAAAAGTATTGAAAATTCTATTAAAATTGATCGTTCCTTTGTTCAATTAGTTTCACTTAATTCAAAAAAAAGTATGTTAAGAGTTAAGAAAAAAATAGAACAAATTAAAGAAAACTATCCAAAGGCGGCTATAGGAATAAAATTAACCGAAATCAATAATGATATTATTTCACTAATTGGTAAATGAGTGGGAATTATATGATTTGATAAGTCGCTTACCAAAATGCTTAATAACCCAGAAACAATGTTATATATTGGTCTTATACTCAAAAAGGCAGAGCATTTAAAAATCTCAATTGTTTTTGAGAATTTAGATTTCAAAAACTATAAAAAAGTTTTATTTAACAAGAAAATTAAAATGTTTTACTCAAGCGAAAGAAAAAAATAACATTAAATTTGAAAGGTAAATTATGAATAAAGCTAAAATTAAAGAAAATTTTTTTGAGGCAATTAATGGAGAATGATTAAATAAGCATAAAATTGCTGATAATAAAACCTCAGTCGGCACGTTTGAAAGATTAGATGAAAGTTTAACAAGATTAAAAACTAAACTTATAACAAAATGATCAATCGACTCATCTGAAATAACTGAAAATAAAATTCTTCTAGAAATGGTTAAATTTTATAATTTAGTTAATAATTGAAACGATAGAAAAAAACACTCAATAAAACCTATTATTCCAATACTAAAAGAAATAGAGTCATATCAATCATGAAATGATATTGAAAATAACTATACTAGCTTATGCTTAAGAAATTTTGAAGTTCCTATTCCTTTTTTTATACACACAGATTTTAAAAACCATGAAAAACAAACCCTTTTTGTTTCGACCCCTTCTGTTATCCTTCCAGAAAAAAGTTATTATAGTGATGAAGAAAAAAAGAACTCATTTTATAGAATTTGAGTTAATATGGTTAAAAAAATGCTGTTAAAAGTAAATAATGATGAAAAATGAGCAAATGATTTAGTTAACAAAGCTCTCCTATGAGATAACGAGGCATCAAAATATATTCTTTCAGCGCAAGAATGAGCAATTATAACTAACATTTATCACCCTAGAAAAGTTGATGATTTCAATAAAAAAATAAAAGAAATAAATTTATCTAATATTTTAAATTCATTAATCAATGATGGCATTAGTGAAGTTATTTGCGTTTCGAAAGATTTAGTTGACAATTATTCGAAATTATTAACAAAAGAAAATTTTGAACTTTATAAAGCTTTTCTATATATTTCATCATTAATTGAATTATCTCGCTTATTAGATTATGAAAGCTTAGTCATTTCTGGGGAATTTTCAAGAGCTTTAAGTGGTCAAAGAAAACCTTTTAGCAAGAAAAAAATAGCCGTAAAATTTGTTGTTGATAACGTTTTTTCTATGCCTTTTGGTAAATATTACGGTGAAACATATTTTGGCCCTCAAAACAAAAAGAATGTCGAGCAAATGATTCATAAAATGGTCAAAATATACGAGGACCGCCTAAAAGAAAACACCTGACTATCAAAACAAACAAAAGACAAGGCTATATTAAAACTTTCTAAAATCGGCGTTTATGTAGGCTACCCAGAAATTATTGAAGATTTTTATAAGGAATTTATTGTTCAAAAGTATAATGGCTATGATGATCTAATAACAAATGCCCTTAATTTCACAATGGCTGTTCAAAAAGCGAAATTTGCTGAATATGGTAAAAAGAAAGATATTGATCTTTGGTCAATGTCTCCAGCTATAATTAATGCTTATTATAACCCTTCAAGTAATAAAATAGTTTTCCCAGCAGGCATTTTACAATCTCCATTTTATAGTTCAAAACAATCCTCTTCTTCAAACTACGGTGGTATAGGGGCAGTTATTGCTCATGAAATATCACATGCCTTTGATAATAATGGGGCTAACTTTGATGAAGTAGGTAATATGGTAAATTGGTGAACCGAAGATGATAAAAAAGAATTTAACAAAAGAGCTGAAAAAATGGTTAAATTATTTGATAATAAAAAAACAGAAGTTGGTAAATGCGACGGAAGATTAACAGTATCTGAAAACATCGCAGATGCAGGCGGGTTATCATGTGCCCTTGAAGCAGCAAAAAGCGAAAAAGATTACAACCCAAAACATTTTTACATAAACTATGCTATCACCTGAAGATCTAAACAAAGACCTGAACTTCAAAAATTACTATTAGCTTCCGATGTTCATGCTCCTGCTATATTGAGAACAAACATTCAGGTACAAAACTCTGACGATTTTTATAAGACTTTTAAAATATCAGAGTCTGACCAAATGTTCCTAAGCCCGAAAAAAAGAGTAAAAATTTGATAATTAAAACCTCCTTCTTTTTTAAAATACAAGAAGGAGGTTTTTTTAATGTAACAAAACGGATTGTTTTCTTTTTCGTTTTAAAAATAAAATTAATTGTAAAAAAATAAAAAGAGAAATTCAAAAAATAATTACTGATGCTATAAAAATAGCACTGTTCTTAAAAAAAGTAGAAGGTAAAATTTTAATAATTTCATCTTTTGAAGGTTCAAATATTCAATTTGTTTTACCAGCAAAAAATAATTCATAAAACTTACGGAAAGCAACATCATAATTACTAATTACCAACCCTATAACAATAATCAGCACCCCTAGTAAAATTGTCGAAGCAATAAAACAAGATTTAATAATTTTTATTCTTATTTTTGTAAATTTTGATATTAAAAAAACTAAAAGAATTGTAAATAAAGAAAAACCCAAAATAATAAAATCTATTAAAATCAGTCTTTTCACATCTGCGAAATGCGCCATCCCTAAAGATGAATAATCTAATTTCCCAGTTCCAAATTTCTTAAATAAAACTAAATAATCAAAAAGTTCGTTATATGCTAATTTAAGTTGATCATAATTTAGTTCACCATTATTAAATTTGATATTTTTGTAATCCAGATTAGATAAATGATAATAGTAAAAAGGTTTAATAACTATTGGCAACATAATTGAAAAACTTAAGATAAATAGCATAATACTTATTATTAAAAAAACATACAAAAAATATTTACATTTTTTTCACATTGCTTATATTAGTATAGCATTAATTAACAAAATGCTTTTTAAAAAAATAATTCTGTTTTTAGCAATAAAGTAACAAAGAATAGAAATGTTATTAAATAGCAAATAAAAAACAAAACAATTGACACTAAAAAAACTTTTTTTCTTTTAAAATTAAGGTTTTTTTATTTTTTTCAACTTATCGACATTTATTATCTTTATTATTAATTAAACAAAAGAATAAACATATATTTTTCTTTTTTATTTTAAATTATTTTCTAATAATTTTAATATAATTAAAATTCTATGAATATTAATTATTATAATGATACTATAGCAGCTATTTCTTCTGGCAATATTAATCAAGCCATATCGATTATAAGAATATCAGGACCTGAGGCAATAAGTATAATTAAAAAAATTTATACAGGAAAAATCGGGAAAGATAAAACAATAACTTATGGATTTATAATAGACCCAATAACCAACAAAAAAATAGATGAAGTATTAGTTAGTTTTTTTATCGGTAATAAAAACTATGTAGGAGAAGATACAATCGAAATAAATGCTCATGGTGGGATAATTGTTACGAATAAAATTTTAAATTTAATAATTTCGAATGGAGCAAGATTAGCAACTCGCGGTGAGTTTACAAGGCGAGCATTCATAAATGGGAAAATTAGTCTTGAAAAAGCAGAAGCTATAAATTCTCTTATACATGCAAAAACTAATATACAAGCAGAAATTGCTATTAATCAATTTGAAGATAAAGATAATGAATTAATTAATAAATTAGAAGAGCAACTAATTAATATTATTTCAATTATAGAAATAAACATTGACTACTCAGAATATAATGATATTGAACAAATGGATAAAACAAAACTTTTGAAGTTAATAACAAATTTAAAACAATATATTGAAATAATAATAAAAAAATCAGAATTTGCAACTGATGTTTATAATGGAATAAAAGTGGCTATCGTCGGAAGACCTAATACCGGAAAATCCTCAATTTTAAACTTATTATTAAATAAAGAAAAGGCAATTGTTACAGATATCGAAGGAACAACAAGAGATATTATTGAAGGCGATTATGAAATAAATGGAATTCCTTTTAAAATAATAGATACTGCAGGAATTAGAAAAACTCAAGATAAAATAGAATCAATCGGAATAGATCGTTCATTAAATGCAATTAAAGAAGCAAAAATTATTGTCCATTTATTTAACCCAGGTCAAAAAGAAAACAAAGAAGATGAATTAATAAAAGAAATGTCAAAAGGAAAAATATATATTCCAGTATTGAATAAAAGTGATTTATTAAATGATAAAGTTTCATCTGATTATATATTAACATCAGCAAAAAATAAAAATATTTGAGAGTTAAAGAATAGTTTGGTAAAAAACTATTTAAATCTTGATTATAATGACAGGGAATTAATTTATAATACTAGAAGATTAGGTTTGTTAAAGCAATGCTATATTGAATTAAATAATGCGATTTTAAGCATGGATAAAGGTTTCGGCCCTGAGATTGTAATACTCGATATTAATAAAGCATGGTCACTACTTAGAGAAATTTTAAACAAAGAGCATGATAACGAATCTCTATTGGATAATATGTTTAATAAATTTTGTTTAGGAAAGTAAAAAAAAGGTGAAAAATGGGTTATAGTAGAAAAGTCGAACTAAAAGAAGGCCAAATATTGAAATGGGTTAAAAATGAATCAAAACCCTTTTATTTAGGTCTTTCATATGAAGGTTTAGGGATAATAAGAGATTTTAAAGTTCCTATATTTGTTTATAATTTACTGCCTGATGAAGAAGTCGATATCGAAATAACATATTGCTCTAAAAAATGTTGTTTTGCAAAAGTAAAAAAATATAGAACTTGTTCATTATTGAGAGAAAAAATGGAACCTTCAAGAGTTTTATTGTATGAAACAGGTTCTACTCCACTAGCTGGGATTAATTATGAAAACCAGTTAAAATTTAAGCAATATATTATTAAGAATTTATTTGAAAGAAATTTAAATTACACAAAAGTTTTACCTATACTTGAATCAAATTGCCAATGGTTTTACCGCAATAAAATTTCGTTGCAAATAAAATATGATGAAAAAGGTCCGAAAATAGGTTTTTTTAAAAAATATAGCCATGATCTAGTTGAGCAAACAGAAATGGAACTTGCGGTTGTTGCAATTAGGGAATTTTATAAAAAAGTGCTAATTAGTCCAAAAACAGATTTTGAAAAAGATTTTAAAAATCTTATATTTCAGGTTAAACCATTTAAAATTACTTTAAGATCGCCAAAAAGTTCATTTTGTTGTATTGAAATCATTCTTCATATTAAGGAAGATTTAAGTCCTGAGAATATAAAATTATTTGAAGCCTTATTAAAGGACAATCTAAGCTATAAAGTAACTTTTTTTAATACAACTTCTAATAAGTGGATTAATTTGCTAAATCATAATGGTATAAAATATGAACTTGGAAAATTAGTGTTTAATGTTGTTAATGATACTTTTTATCAAATAAACGAAACAGTTATGAATAATATATATAAAAAGATAAGTGATTGAATACCTAGTAATGAATTGAATGTTTTGGATGCATTTGGTGGAGTTGGTACAATCGCTTGCTTTATTGCGCATAAATGTCGTAAGGTTTATTCGGTTGAGATAAACAAAAAATCATCATTAATGGCTATTGAAAATATTAAAGAAAATAAAATTTCTAATATCGAAGTAATAAATGATGATGCAAATAAGTGGCTTATTTTAAATAAAGAAAAAATTGATCTAGTGATTTTTGATCCGCCTCGAGAAGGTTTAGATTCAGAAACTATTAAATCAATTAAGGATTCTGATATTAAGAAAATAATATATTTAAGTTGTGAGCCTAAAACATTAGTTCGTGATCTACAGAATATAACAAGTTTCGGATATGAATTAATAGAGGTACAGCCTTACGATATGTTTCCACAAACTCAACATATTGAAACTCTAGTTTTACTAGAAAAGAAATCTTAATAAAATTTAAATTTTAAAAAAGTAAGTCAAAAACTTACTTTTCATCAATTATATATTCAGTAAAGTTTGATAAGTCTTCCATTTTAAAAACATGAAGCGAAACGAGTGATTTTTTAAATCAAGGAATAGTTTTTATATGCTGTAAGGCTTTTGTAATTTGTAATAAATTATTTATTGAACGCGAGAAATAAAAGCTGTTTGACAATCAGTGAAAACCATAGTGTCTTAAAATATCCCTTATTTCTTCATATGCTTGTTTATAATTTTCTTCGCCGACTCCATATTCTCTAATTAATAATTCTTTTTTTAGATAAAAAACAAGACCGTACATATATACCTCTATAATGTAAAAAATATATATTTAATTATACCACCATTACCCTTAAAAATATACCCTTAAAAAAGTAGTTACTTCTTATTAAATTTAAAAATTAATAAGAAAATTAAAAAACCTGATGAAACAAAAGACTTGAAAGTTTTATTGAATTCAAGTCTTTTTTATTTTTATTAATTTTTAAAAAATATTAACGCAAAGTAAATCATAGAAATAGCTTCAATAAATATGGGTTTTTGTTACAAAAATATAGATAAGAATATATTTTTAATAATTGATTATTGACTTTAAAATCTTTTTAAAAAATGAATTATTTTTATTTGTTATGTCTTACGTATCAAAATTGCATAAAAATGCAACATATATATATATATATATATAATATTACAATAAATATTTTTTATATTAAGGAGTAATAAGATGACAAAAAAATCTAAACTTTTTCTTTTAGGAACTTCATCTGCATTATTAGTTCCTATTATGACAATATCTTGCGCTACAAAAAAAGAACCAAATAAACCAAATAACCCATCAAATCCAGTTAATTCGCAAGATTCTCAAAAACCAAAAAAGACACCCCAAACACCCTCATCAATTGAACTGTTAGGTTTTGATAAAGAAGAATTAAATAAGCCTTCTATCGATAAATCGATTACAGAAGAAGATTTTAATAGACAAATAGGAAAACAAAATTCACAAAAACAAACGAATCCTTCAACAGATGATAAAAAACCTCATAAACCATCTATAAAGTTAGACGAGAATGCTTTCAAAAACATTGCTCCAGATATTATTTTTGATTATAATGAACCTTCAAATGAACAAATTCAAAAGATAGTTAATAATTATTATAATCAATATCTATATCAAAAATATGACCCCTCAAAAGAGGAAAAAGGAATTAGATTTTCTTTTTCATTAGAAGAAGAAAATAAAAATCCATTAAATACTGATAAGATTATTTTTAATAAAGACATCATTATCGATGGTAAAAAACAAAAGCAAAAACAACAAGAATATTTAAAACAATTATCCAAAATCATTGTTTCCGATTTAAAAAATAACACACAAGCCTCTTTAAATGGTAATAATAACAATATAACATTATCTTTATTCGGAAAAGAACAACAAGAAGAAATTTTAAATACCTTTGAAGAACATATTACAAGTAAATGAAATGATATAACAAAATCTTTTGTTTATGATGAATCATTGTTTACTTCTAACAATCTTAGTGTTGAAAGTTTTAAAAACAGTATAAGTGAATATTACAAAGCAGCTGATCCTACAATGAGAACCATTAAACAACTATTGCAAGACAAAGCAGATGTTGATAGATATTTTAATATGCTAAAACCTTTGTTGGGCGGGTTTGTAGATTTAAAGGAATTTGGAGATAAGTTTGTATTATTCAACCAAAATAAATTTATTACCCAAGAAGAAATAAAACGCAAAAAAATCACCCACGGAGATTTTAATAAATTAATTCAATATCGTAAAGATGCAATTCGAGAATTAAGTGAAAAAATTACCTATAAAACTTGATTAAAAAATAAAAATGATGAATATTACACTTTATTAAGAAACCCAAAAATTCATAAAATGCACAATTACAATATTGCACTAACACAATTGTGAACGCTTATCGCAGAATTAAATAAAGGTTCAAATTTAATAAAAATAGATAAAGAAAAATTAGACCCTGCCTCGCATACTCAAGCCGAAGTTATTGCAATGTTAAAAAATCCTGAAACTAAAAAGAAAACAGAAAATGCATTTTATGCACAATATATGGATAAAATTTTTACAAACATTTTTAACGCAGGTGAAAAAGAAACAAGATGAGACAAAAATCAAAATTACGTTTTAGAGTATAAAGCACAGACACATCATTATAAAAAAGAGGAAAAATCTGAGAAAATATATCTTTTGACTAGATTGGTTTTTGATAATAAAGAAACAGATGAATTTTTGATTAAATATACATTCCGTTGAAGAAAAAATGCAGATCACCTTCATTTTAAAGAATCAACGCCAGCACTTAAAGCAAACCGGTAGTGTAGTAAATTTTGTGTAAATTTATCTCTTGCTTACTTTTTGAGTAAGAGATTTGAGAATAGAAATTACACAAATCTAAATTTATTTTAATTATTTATAGTGCCTAAAAAAAGTAGACACCTCATAGGAGGAATGTCTACTTTTTTATCTTGCTATTTTTGTACATAACAAACCTATATTGCATCTTTTTTAATTGCTTTAATTTAATTCTTTTCAATTAATCTTGATGCTTCGGCTAAGTTTACGCTAAAGAAAGTTGTAACACCTCTTTTTTGCATTGTTGCACCATAAAGTTTATCAACCCTTTCCATTGTGCCTTGGCGATGAGTGATAACGATAAATTGTGTTTTTTCTTTAAGATTTTGTAAGAATTCTGCAAAACGGATTACATTTGCTTCATCAAGTGCAGCTTCTACTTCATCTAATATACATAATGGCAATGGCTTTGCTTTTAATAGCGAGAACAACAGAGAAATTGCAATAAGTGCTTTCTCACCCCCAGAAAAAAGTTTTAAATTTTTGATAGATTTGCCAGGCGGCTGTGCCACAACATCAATTCCACTATCTAGAAGATTCTCTGGATCTGTGTATCTGATTTCTGCCATTCCACCACCGAACATTTTTGAGAAAACAAACTTTATTTCCTTATTTGCAAGATCAACGGTGTTAGTTATTCTTTCAATTATTATCTTATCCATTTCACTAATAACTTCTTCAATTGTTGTTTTTGCTTCAACAATATCTTTTTCTTGCTTTTTGACTTCATCGTATCTATCCTCTGTTTCTTTGAGTTGTTCGATTGAGTCCAAACTTACATGACCAAGATCTTTTATATCATTTTTTAAATCAGAAACAATTTTTCTTGCTATTTCAAAATCTAAATCTGCTATATAAAACTCTTTTGCTGTCTCAAAAAGCATATTATATTGTTCTGAAAGTCTTTGTTTTGCATAATTAATAGCTGCTTCTGATTTTGCTTTTTCTGCTATTTGGATAGCATTTTCACTAATGAGTTTATTTAAATCATTATTAGCCGCGCTTTGTTTTGTGTTTGCTTCTGCAAACTCTTTTTTAGCAACTTGTAATAATTCATTTTGAGAAGTTTTGTTTGTTAAAAGATGGCTTCTTTCAAGTACTAGTTTTTGAATTTCATATGCAATGTTAACAGTCTCTAGCTCTTTTATTTTTTCTTTTGATATATTTTCATATTGAATTCTTAATTCATCAAATTTTGCCAAATCATCGTTTTGTATAAGTTCTTGTTTTGATAAATTAAGGCTTAAGTTTGAGAATAAACTAAGTAATTTTTGAATTTCTTGTTCTAGATCATTTAATTTTGTTTGTCGTTCAGAAATTATTTTTAACAGTTCTGGTTTCAGTGATTCAATCTTTTTTATTTGCTCATCAAGACCAAATGCTGATATGTTGTCGCTTTTTTGCCCCCCACTTAAAACACCACCAACTCTAATTATGTCTCCTTCAAGAGTGACAACCATATAGCGTTTTTCAAGTAGCTGTGATAATCTATTAGCATTTTCAATATTATCCGCAATCAAGATATTGCCTAATAAAAATTTTCTTAAAATATCAAACTCACGTTCAGTATAAACCAACTCTGATGCAATACCTAAAAATCCTTTTTGAGTTTGGGCTACAACAATATGGTGTTCCGAAACGTATTTAGGATTTATGGATGCTAATGGAATAAAAGTTGCTCTACCACCATTATTTTCTTTTAGGAATTCAATAGCCTTAACGGCTGTTTCAGAATTATCAACAACTATATGTTGTAAGGCTCCTGCTAGAATTGTTTCAATAGCAAGGCCAAATTTAGCATCAACGCTTATAATTTCTGAAACTAGAGCCTTATATCCTTTAAATAAATGCGAGTTTTCAACAATATTTTTTGTCCCTTTTTGTAAATTACTTTTGCTTTGCTTTACTTCATGAATATAATCTAATTTTGAATTTATTTTTTGTAGCTTTTCTTTGTCGTTATCTAATTCCCTTTTAAGGTCATTTTTTTGAGCTGATATATTTAAGATAGATTGATTAATGGTGTTGATTTTTTCTTTTTGTTGTTTAATAAAATTTTTAGAAAGTGAAATTTTTGTATTTAGGCTACTTAATTCGTCTTTTAGGGCTTCTCTTTTTTGCTCTACGTTTGCTTCAATACTTCCACTGATAAGCATTTCACGTTGTTTTGATTCCCTAGCAGATCTTATTTCTAAATCATTAATTTCTCTACTTATTTCATCAATGCGAGAAGTTAGATTAATAATCGCAGCATCGAGTTCGACCATAAGATCGTTTTTTTGCTTTGTTATATCATTGTAAAGTTTGATTTTTATTTCAAGATCCTCTTTTTTTTGACTATAAATCATTGAATTAGCGTTTAGTTCATCTAACTTTTCTGAATGAGCCATAAAATCGTGAACTAACAATGAGACTTCAACTTCTTTAAGTTGTTCGCTCATTATTTTATATTTCTTTGCTTTCTCAGCCTGTTTTTGTAATGGTTTTATTTGTTTTTCTAATTCCTGTACAACAATTGCTATTTGATCTAAGGCTTCTTGCGTTCTTTCTAATTTGCGCAATGCTTCTTGTTTTTTTGAGCGATACATCGATGTTCCAGATGCTTCCTCAAAAATTTCTCTTCTTCTTTCAGGTGTTGCCTCAGCGATATCAGAAATAGTTCCTTGCCCTATAATTGCTAATGATGATTTTGAAATGCCACTTTGCATGGCAATTTCTTTAATGTCCTTTTGTCTTGCTACTTCGCCATTTATATAGTACTCATTAGCACCTTTTCCTCTATTTAAGACACGAGAAATTGTAAAAAAATCATGGGGAATATTAGCGGCACGATCACGATTATCAAAAGTAAGTATGACTTCTGCGCGATTCATTTCCTTTTCCGTTTTTGAGCCCGCAAAAATTACGTCCTCCATATTGTCACCACGTAAAACTTTTGAACTAGTTTCACCCAAAACTCATCTGATAGCATCATTAATGTTTGATTTACCTGAGCCATTTGGTCCAATAATTGCAACAACACCGCCGTCGAATTTTAATGTAACCTTATCAGCAAAGGATTTAAAACCATGTGATTCAACTTGAATTAATTTCATTATTTTCCTTTCCGTTTTTCAATGAAGACTTAAAAATAATAATATAAATTATTATAATAACTATTTTTAAAAAGGATTAGCAAAAAACATTTTTTTCAATGTTGTTGTTATAAAAGCCATTTTTGATAATAAATTTATAATGAATTAATAAATTGTTTTCATTTTATTTTAAGCATGATTATTCATTTTACAATACAAGTTTGTTAGTGATTTTTATTAAAGTTTTAAGAGTAAAAATAAGAATAAAAATTAATCATTAAAACATATAAATAACTTTTTAAAAGAAGTGTAAGTTTATTGTAAAAAGCCTTATAGTTAAATATTTTTTTAATTTTGATAAAATTAATAAAAATAAAGCTTTATTAGTATTGAGGTACCAATATGTCCAATAATAAAAAATGAAAAAACAAAAAAATTAACATTAATAACTATAGAACACTTGAGGTTCAAAAGCAAAGAAAAGCATTATCTAGCTCTTGAAAGATAGCTTTAACTGGTTTATTCCTAGTAGCAATTCCTTCATTTATTTTATTTATTTTGCTCGGCCGAGATGGATGGGCATTTGAAATAACAAAAAAAATGGAAAGATGGTCTATGCTCTTGCCTATTGCTATTGGTATTGTTATTATTCAAACTGCAGTTGTTTCTTTAATAGTTTTTAAATTTAAGGTTTATAGCAGTAGTTCATTCGTTTTTTTAGTTCCATTTGCAATTGCTATGGCTTCGTTTTTAGTTTCATCAGGCGTTGAAGAGTGGCCTTACAGAGTCATGCCAGCTGTTGGTCTTGCATTTTTATCGTTGCCAATATTGCTTGTGTTTAAACATATTGAAAAAAAGAAAAAAGAAAAACAAAAATTACAGTTTGAACAAGAAGAAAGAGCAAAAAGAACATTACTAGACTAAATTAAGTTTAGTTTTTTATTTTATATCTAAATTAGTTTTAAATTAAGCCAAAATAAAATATTTACTTTCCAAGGAGATTATATGTATAAAAAAATTTCGCTAATTGATAAAGAAGTTGCAGAAATAATCAATAATGAAGCAAAGAGACAAACTGACCATATTGAATTAATTGCCTCAGAAAATTACGTTTCTGAGCAAGTACTAAATGCTGTTGGATCGTGTTTGACAAATAAATATGGTGAAGGATACCCTAATAAAAGATACTATGGAGGTTGCGAATTTATTGACCAAATTGAAACATTAGCACAGGAAAGGGCAAAAAAACTCTTTGGTACTAAATTTGCAAATGTTCAACCATATTCAGGATCAGTTGCTAACGCCGCTGTTTACATGGCCTTGTTAAAACCGGGTGATAGAGTATTAGGTCTTTCTCTTGATTCAGGAGGTCATTTGACTCATGGTTACAAAATCTCTTTTAGCGGAATTTTTTATGAATCATATACTTATTCAGTTGACGAAAACGGAGTAATAGACTTTAATGAAGTCTTAAAAATAGCTAAAAAGGTTAAACCTAAGATGATTATATGCGGATACTCAGCCTATTCGCAAATTGTAGAATTTGATAGATTTCGAGATATTGCAGATGAAGTAGGTGCATATTTATTTGCAGACATATCGCATATCTCGGGGTTAGTGATAGCAAAATTGCATCCATCACCAGTAGGTTATGCCGATGTGATTATGACAACAACTCATAAAACACTAAGAGGGACAAGAGGTGCAATTATTCTAACGAATGATGAAGAATTGGCTAAAAAGATTGATAAGGCAGTTTTTCCTGGTTGCCAAGGGGGAGCCTTGTTTCATCAAATTGCTGGTAAGGCTGTTTCTTTTTATGAAGCGCTTCAACCTGAATTTATTGATTATCAAAAACAGTTATTGATTAATTCAAAAGTTTTTTGTCAAACTTTTATGAATAAAGGGGCGAAAGTTATTTCTGGTTTAACAGCAAATCATCTTTTTATGATTGATGTTAAAAGTACATATGGTTTAACTGGCAAAGAAGCATCAAGAGTATTACAAGAATGCAATATCACCGTTAATAAGAATTCAATACCGAACGATACAGAAACACCATTAGTATCTAGCGGCATTAGATTAGGATCGGCCGCCATGACTTCTCGTGGTTTTGGAGAAGATGAATTTATCATTTTAGCTAACCTAATGGATAAGTTGTTAAGAGATCCAAATAATGAGAATTTAAAAACAGTTATTAAAAAAGAAGTAGCTAAACTAACTAATATGTTTCCAATAAAAAGAAGTTACATCAAAAATTAATGTTAGAGGTTTCAATGTTAGAAAAATTAGAAACAGATATTAAGAACTGAATCGGTTCAATTGCTGGCGTAGTTGATTTTAAGGCTTTGGATGAAACAAATATGGTTAATTTTGCTAATACGGGAATAGTTGTGGAAAAGATGCCGAAACAAAAAAACGGAATTTCTGTAACTATTGGATTAATAATTTTGGTAAACTTAAATGCAAAAAACCTAGTGGAAGAAATATACCAAATCTTAACCTACAAACTAAAAAGCGAAAATATAAAATTATCAAAACTTTGTGTTTTTATAAAAGGAATAAGTAATGAAAAAAATTAACGGAAAACAATGGCTGGGCGCTATTTTGTCTGGTGCTTATAATTTAAGTAACAAACAAAATCTTATTAATGCATTGAATGTTTTCCCTGTGCCTGATGGTGATACAGGGTCGAATATGACATCAACAATTATTGCAGTTGAAAATATTAAGGCAGATGAATTTAGCAATATTTCTGATATTTCCAGTCAAATAGGTCAATCATTATTATTTTCCGCCAGGGGTAACTCTGGGGTAATTTTAAGCCAAATTTTTAAAGGTTTCGCAGTTGCTTTCAAGGATAAAAAAGAGATAAATTCTTATGATTTGGTAAAAGGGTTTGAGGAAGCTTATAAATACGCTTACAAAGCTGTTTTAAAACCTGTTGAGGGGACAATATTAACTGTTATCAGACAAACATCAGAAGGGTTAAAAGAAAAAATTCTTATTGATAGTGATATTACTGACGTTTCACGTGTTGCCGTGGAACTTGCTAGAATAAGTTGCGATCATACACCTGATCTATTACCGGTTTTAAAAGAAGTTGAGGTTACTGATTCAGGCGGTGAAGGTTTGTATGCTATTCTTGAGGGAATGCATTTATACTTTCAAGGTCAACCTATTACACTTTTGGAAAAACAAACTGAGGTAAATAAATTTATATCTGATAATGAAGTTTTTGATGGTGAGTTTGGTTATTGCACCGAGTTTATTGTCGAATTAAAAAATAAGAAAAAATTCAAAAAGGATTTATTAATTTCGAAATTAGAGAAACATGGTAGTTCAATGGTTCTTGTGCAGGATGACTCATTTTTAAAGGTTCATATTCATGTCACTAGACCTGGTGATGTTTTAAATATTGCCAACAGCTTGGGACAATTTATAAAAATTAAGATTGAAAATATGACCTTACAGGCTAATGATAGTAAAAGAAATAAAAATGATAATAATAGTAATGATCAATGTTGTGACGATAATCAACATGATTGCGGTCCAATAAAAAAGACCGCTGTAATCTCGTGCAATTCTGGAACTGGCATTATTGATCTTTTGAAAGAAAATGGTGTCTCGTATATTGTTGAAGGCGGGCAAACTAATAACCCATCAATAAATGACATTGTATCCGCTATTAACGCCGTAAGAGCTGAAACTATTTTTATTCTTCCAAATAATAAAAATATTATCCTCTCAGCCCAACAAGCCTCAACTATCGTGCAAGATAAAGAAATTATAGTAATTCCAACAAAATCACAGGCCCAAACATTAAGTATTTTATTTAACTATAGTGAGGAAAATAGTGTTTCTGATAATCAACAACTAATGAATGATGCTCTTTTAAATATTCATTATGGCGAGGTTTCTCCTTCAATTAAAACCACTAAACTCAACGGTATTAAGGTTAAAGCCGGTGATTTTATGGCTATAAAAGAAGGAAGATTGAAAGATACAGATCCAACATTTAATGGTGCAGCAATAAAATTACTTCATGAATTAATTACTCCCGAAACGCAATTAGTTAACATTTTTTATGGCCAAGATGTTACTGAGTCAGATATAGATGAATTACAAAATTATATTGAAATAAATTTTGATGTAGATATCGAAATACACAATGGTGGTCAAAGTATTTATCCTTATTTAATTTCAGCGGAATAGGAGAATTGAAATGAAAAAAATAGTTTTCGATGTAATGAATAATGATAATGGCTATAAAGAAGCAATCCAAGGCGCATTGGCCTTTATGAGTAAAAATAAGGATTATCAAATTGCCTTAGTTGGCGATAAAAAACTTATTGAAAAAGAAATTAAAAACAATACTTATTTAATAAAAAAAGAAGATTTTATAATTATTGATTCACCCAATTTAGCAACCATCAATTCTTCGATAAGAGACGTTTTAAAAAAGCCATCATCAATGTTGGATGCTTTTAATTATTTAAATGAGAATGATTTTGATGCAATCTTGAGCAGTGGTGATAGCGGGTCTTTTATTTCATTAGCAACCCTAAAAACAAAAAGATTACCAAACGTTTTTAGACCTGCTTTTATGCCCATATTGCCTACAATGTCTGACCATTTTTCCCTGTTATTAGATGCCGGTGCAAATATTGATACACCAGCTCAATATATTAACAACTGAGCTATTGTAGCTAGTAAATATTTTGAATTAATTTTTAAAAAATTTAAACCAAGTATTGGATTGTTAAATGTTGGCACTGAGGAATATAAGGGTAGCCAAAATATCAAAAACGCTTACACGCTATTAAAGGAAAATAAGAAAATTAATTTTTATGGATTTATTGAGCCTAACGATGCTATTGCCGGAAAGGTTGATATTATTTTAGCTGAAGGACAACAAGGAAATATATTTCTAAAAACTCTTGAATCTTCATTTATTAATTTTGGGAAACTTCTCAAGGAAATAATTTATAAAAATATAAAAACAAAGATAGCGGGTCTTTTTTTGAAAAATGATTTGAAAAAATTTAAAGAAAAATTTGACTACCGAAATATTGGCGGTGCATATATAATTGGTTTAGAAAAAATTGTTGTTAAAGCTCACGGCGGTTCTGATGAATTAGCATTTGAAAACGCATTAAACCAAATTAAGCTTTTGCTAGAAAAGGAGGATTTTATAAAGAACCTTTCAAAGCAATTGGGGGATATTGAAAATAATGAAATTTAATGGTAGTGATTTAAAAATCCTAGATAATGTCTTACCTTTTTTAAAACAATTGGGAGTAAAAACAAAAGAATTAAGTGATGAACATTTGTTTATTTTAATAACTGCATTTACACATAAATCTTTTACGAATGAACATAAGACAAGACCTCATAATGAATATCTTGAATTCATTGGAGATGGTGTATTACAATTTGTTGTAACAAGTTGAATTGCCAATAAATTTCCGCAATATGAGGCAGGTTTAGCAAGTAAATTAAGAAGTAGTATAGTAGATAAAAATAACCTTGCCAAAATTGTTGAAAAGTACTCATTATTCAAATGATTAAGATATGGTAATTCTGCATTTTCCAATGGAACTAATATCAAAACAAAATCTAATCTTTATGAAGCATTTATAGGTGCTATATATTTGGTTTATGGTATTGAGGGGGTAAAGAAAATTACTGACCTAACATTATGAGAATCATTTAATTTGCAATGTAACAAGACCCATGTGCATCCTAAAAGCGAGTTGCAAGAATTATTACAACAATTTAGTCATTCTAGAATTGAGTATGTTACCGAAATGCTTCCTAACAATGAATTTGGTTCTATTGTATTGCATGAATCTCAAAGATATGGCGAGGGTTATGGTAAATCTAAAAAAGAAGCCGAAACCAATGCTGCAATTAATGCGTTGAAAAAATTAAGAAGAAAATAAATAAAAACGTCTTTTATGTTGAATACATACAAGACGTTTTTTAATTATAATTAAGGTTATTTTGTTAAAATAATTCAACTTGATTTGTATCATTTAAATTATCTAATATACCTAGCTTTTTTAGTTCGGAACAAATCTTAGAATTTACTTTTCCTCTCTGGCAAAGATCTTCGATAGATAAAAATTCTTGCTGATTTCGGGCATTAACTATTTGTTCTGCAACGGTATCACCTAGTCCATCAACAACAATAAATGGCGGTATTAAGGATTTGGTTTTTTCATCAACAATTCAATCCTTGGAATGAGATATTGATAAAGAAACGTTTTGAATTTTAAACCCTCGAGCATACATTTCCTTTGTTATTTCAAATGTGGTAATTAATGCTGACTCTTTTGTTGAAAGCGCATTACTTATATCGTTCTTTCTCTTTTTTAAATTCATTAGTTTTATATCAACGCTAGTATACCCTTTTGACATTGTTTCAATATCAATTGCATCTGGTCTTATTGAAAAATATGAAGCGTAAAATTGTAGAGGATAATAAAGTTTATACCAAGCAATTCTTCAGGCCATAATAACATAAGCCGTTGCATGAGCCTTAGGAAACATATATTCAATTTTTTTCAGTGAATTAATGTATCAGTCTGGAACATTATTTTTTATTAATAGTTCCTCTTGCTCTGCGGATAAGCCCTTACCCTTACGGACTTTTTCCATTATTTCAAAGGCTTTTAATGGCTCGATATTTTTTCTTATTAATTCTTGCATAATATCATCACGACAACATACACAATCTTTTAATTTAAACCCTTTTTTGACTAACTCTTCAGCATTTCCGGCCCACACATTAGTTCCGTGACTTAGACCACTTAATAAGATTAAATCATTAAATGTGCGTGGTTGCGCTTCTCTTAACATGTTTCTAACAAAACCCGTTCCAAACTCCGGCAAACCATAAGCACCTGTAGTTTCACCATCAATCATTTTTGGATCGATTTTTAGTGATTCAGTTGTATAGAATAACTTCATAACTTCTGGGTCAGATTTTGGTATGTCTTTGGCATTTGTTTTTGTTAAATCTTCAAGCATTTTTATTGTTGTTGGATCATCATGACCTAGTAAATCAAGTTTTAAAACATTATCATGAATGGATTCAAAATTAAGGTGTGTAGTTTTTCATGAACTATTAACATCATTTGCAGGATAATTAACAGGTGTAAAGTCCTCAACATCAAATTCCTTGGGAATAATAATAATTCCTCCCGGGTGTTGTCCTGTTGTTCTTTTAACCCCCGCCGATTTATTTGCTAAGAAATCAAGAAAAGTTCTTGATCACGGCGTTTCACTTAATCGCACTTCTTCCATATATTTTCGGCAAAAACCATAAGCGGTTTTTAAGGCAATTTTAGATATAGTTCCGGCCCTGAATGAATGATTTTCACCAAATAATTCCTTAACTAAATTGTGAATTTTTGGTTGATAATCACCACTGAAATTTAAATCAATGTCCGGAACTTTGTTAGCTTCAAAACCTAAAAAGGTTTCGAAAGGTATATTATGCCCATCTTTTGAGAGTTTTTTATTGCAATTTGGACAATTCTTATTAGGGAGATCCCACCCTGAATATATATTGGGATCATTATTTCATTCAAAATATTTGCATTCCAAACATAAATAATGTGGTTCAAGTGGATTTACTTCTGATATTTCTGATAGGTTAGCTACTATCGAGGAACCTACTGAGCCACGACTACCCACTTGATAACCATCTTCATTTGAACGTTTAACTAATTTATGGCTAATTCAATAAATTACTGAGTAACCATACTTAATAATAGGGTTTAACTCTTTTTCTATTCTTTCAATGATTATTGGATCAGGACTTTTTCCATATTTTTTATAAAGATTTTCATATACTAAATTACGCAATTTAGTTGGTGAATCATCAAAGGTCGGAACATACAATTTATCTTTAATAACTTGTATGTTCTCAATTTGATTAGCAATTTTTTTGGGATTATAAATAACAATATCTTTAATTAATTTTTCATCGCCTAAAAAAGCGAACTCATCTAACATTTGTCTAGTTGTTAGATATTGCAACTTTGGTTGTGTTGTTAGATATTGCAACTTTGGTTGTGTTTTTCTTTTTAATCAATGTACCCCGCCACCAAGCGAAGGAGCGTTAATGTAAATGGCATGAATAGTTTTTTGAAAATCATAAACATATCTTGAATCAGATGTTGCAACACACATTTTGTTAAGCTTTTTGCATTTTTCGATTAAGTCATGATATGCGAATTTAAGATTTTCTCATGAGATAAGTTCCTCACCCTCTACTAAATACACAAAAGATGAAATCGGTGGCAATTCAATATAATCAAAGTTAACAATTTCTTTTTCTATTGATTCATTTGTACCCAGGATTATTTTGTCCCATAATTTTGAGCGATGTGTCCCTGAACCAAACAAAATATTATTGTATTTTATTTTATCCTCAATGTAAAACTTTGGACCGTCATTATAATTTTTTGTTAGTGATGAAGATAGAATATTGAATAATTCTTTAAGCCCTCTTTGGTTTTTTGCTAATACTCTTATTTCGGAAGACATTATTCTGTTTGATCATTGTGTAGCATCAACATTTAACAGCTCGGATGCACTAAAGATGTTTTTTTCAATGGCTAATCTTGTGATCATTTTTAATCAGACTTGAGCCAAAGCATGAGCATCATAATCAGCCCTATGGGCGTCGCTAAATGTATAAATAACATTATGTCTCTTACATACATAATTCATTTTATGCCTTGCTTCACTTTTATCTAAAAAATATGAAACCCACAAGGAGTCAACACAAATTAGATTGCTTGTATCAAGACCTAATTGTCTAAATTTTTCCATACACATATTTATATCAAACGCAGCATTGTGCGCTACACCAATGCGCCCGTTTAAAATAGAATGGATTTTTTTAATTCCCTCTTCAGGGGATAGCCCCCCTTCTAAAAGTTGTTCATTTATTTTGGTTAGTTCTTTGATTTTTTGGCTTAGTGTCTTTTCTGTTTTGATAAAAAACTGAATTTTTTCTACTATTATGCCATTTTTAATTATTGTAGCTCCAAACTCAATAATATCGTCAAAGCGGCATGATAGTCCTGTAGTTTCGAGGTCAAAAACAACGTACTCAGCTTCTTTTAAATCAAAATCCTTAAATTTTTCATATCCTTTAAAAATTAAATTTTTCTTTGAAATTGTAGATAGTGTTGCTCCGTATATAGGTTTAATTCTTTTTTCTTTTTTTAAGGCATTATAGAAAGATGGGAAACTTTGCACATTATCTAAATCCGTAATTGCGATAAATTCATGGCCATATTTTATGGCAGCTTTTATATATTCATTAGGGGAAGAAATTCCGTCTTGAACACTCATGTGTGTTCTTGTGGCTAAATCTATTCTTTTTTCAACCTCATTATCTTCGGCTAATGAAGTTATTGGCTCTGTTTTGGTAAATGCTTGCGCACCGTATGCCATTATAACCTTAGCTTGTGTAAATTTGTCATCAGTTAGCATACCCGTTACATAAATAGTATCGCCTTCATTGATAGAAGGTTTTTCTTCTGATTCGTTTTGAATAAAATTGACAGAAATAGCTTCGTTATAATCTGAAATTTTTAATGTTAAAAGGCGTTTGTTATTTTTTAACGATTTCCATTCTAAAAAATAAATTTCCCCCTTTACAATAACTCTTAGTTCTTCAAATGTTGTTAAGGCGGTAGCAATATCCATTTCAACTAATTTAGCCTTAGGTTTTGCGTAATATTTTTGACCGTTACTATTTGTTGTATTTTTATCTGGATTTTTTTGCGAAAAACTTAATTCCTCTTTTTGCTGAATTGAGTAGGAGTTTATTAAATTGTTTATGGTTTTTTTCTTACTATTATTTGAATTATCAGCTAATTTATAAATAGGTTTAAGAAATTCAAATCCTATTTTTTCTAGTCCTTGAACAATTAGGTTATTATTTTGTTTGAATTTTTCATATGCAGTTTTTAATGGAATAAGAAAATTTATTTCATTGTCAGTCACTTCTATATGAGCCGAATTTATAAAACCAGAAATGTCATTCAATGATGGAAAACTTTTATCAATAACATATTTTAGATAGTCAGCAATGTTTTTTTTATCTAAAATAACATTTTGAATAATTAAATTAATGCGGCATTTTGGAAATCGAGACTCGACAGCTTTATGAAATTTCTTATATTCATTGATGTTAATATGTTGATCAAATTGTACATCAAAAACTCAGTTTTCAAATCCCTCTTTAATAGCAGGATGTACTAATAAAAGTTTAGCACCATCAAATTCATTAGATGGCTCAAATTTTACTTCTTTACATAGTTGTTTAAAATATTCATCCATCATATGAATTACCTCCAAATCTAATTGATAAATAATATTATTGAAGTCATGATTACAACAAATGAAGTTGAATCAAAACGATCCATAAAACCACCATGCCCTGGTATTAAATTTGAAAAATCCTTTATTCTATATAATCTTTTGATTAGCGAAAAAACAAGATCGCCTAGAATAGATATAAATGGTAAAAGGAATATGCCAGCTATTAATTGTTTTCAATTAGTAAAAATAGAAAATGTTTTGTTTTGTGTTATATGGCCTAAATACATTGTTATAAATACAAAAATCGATCCAAATATAAAACCTACAAAAGCGCCCTCTCATGACTTCTTTGGACTTATTTTAGGAGCCATCCCTCGCTTAATTAATTTTTTTCCAAATAAAGAACCGCCGACATAGGCCATCGTATCAGTGATAACTGGTATTATAATAATGGCGAAGACAAAATATAAATTTGCAGCGTTATATATAAACAAGCTTTTAAAAGCAAGGGGAATAAATCATGTTGAAAAAATAGCAATAAAATAAGAAAAAATAAAGTCTCTTTTTATGGTTTTAGTAATGAAAAGATTTACTAGAAATATGCAAGTTATAAAGAGAATTATTAGTAATAGCTGTAATGCTCTAAATTTAGATAGACTATCATATCCAAAAAAAATTGATTTTTTTATCTGTTTTGTCACTATCAATATATTTGAACCAGTTGTTTTTGCAAGACCTATAAAATTACTATGTTCTGGTTGCGCTGAGAACCAATCCAACGGAAAAGCCCAAACTAATACTGTTAAAATAGCTATAAGAATATTTTCCCATCTTTTTAAAATGTTATGAGAAAGAACCTCATAAGTTGCTCATGCAGAAATGATAGCAAAGAAGGAGAAGCCAATAACTTTTCCTGGTATTTTTCCAAAATATGTTATAAATAAAAAAGGCAATAAAATTAATGCTAAAATCATTGCTGACTTTATTCTTAGCTTAATATTTTTCATATTTAATAATTATAGACACTAACAGTTTATTAATGATGTAAAAAAAGTTTTATATTTATATTTTTTTATAGCAGATTTTGTAATAGAGGATACTAAAGTTACAAATATATTTAATTACAAAATTAAAACACACCTTTTTAGTCCGAGAGATGAAATACAAAAAATCTATAGCAAAATTTAAATAGACTTTATCTTTAAATACTTTAAGAATTTGGATTATTCTTTTTAAGAAAGATAATTTTTTATAAATTATTTTGTAAATATCATAATTTTATTCCAATGTAGCTTATCAATAAAAATTTCAATAATTATATGTTAATTATTAAACCCCTTCTTTAAAAAATATATCGCTACACCGGATGATTATTTGAATTTTTATATGATATAATTTTTCTATGCGACAAAAAACTATCAATAAATTATTTTGTGTAGATAATATATATATATATATATTATAGTTAAGAAGTTTCCATTTTTAAAGTATTCTCCTATTATTAATAGCAAGCCTTGACATTCTTAAAGAAATTTAAGAATTTTTTTTGTATTTTTGATGAGTAAAACAATAAACGTTTTGGAAACTTTTTCAGGTATAGGAGCACAAAATAAAGCAATTACAAACATAAACAAATTAAGAAATAAGGATGTGTTTAAGATAGTGGCCACCGCTGATTGAGATGCGCGTGCCAACATATCATATGCCACAATGCATCATAATTTACATGATAATTATCTAAAAATATTGGCAAATAATAATTTAACCACTGAGTTACAAGTGAACGAATTTTTGAAGCAGTTTTGTTTATCTCTTAACTCAAAAACACCTGCAAAGATTAAATCTAAAAGCCTTAAATTCAAAAAATATCTTGTTGCATCAATACTATTAAGTAATAATCAAGTAGATATTCGTAAGTTAGATCCAAATATATTAAAAAAACACAATATTGATTTAGTTACTTATTCCTTTCCTTGTCAAGGACTTTCGGTTGCAAATATGGGTAGAGCAAAAGGAATCAACAATGATGAATCTACTTCATCACTTGTTTGGCAAATCTATCGAATTTTGTCCAATTCCTATCATAAACCAAAGTACTTAATAATGGAAAATGTTAAGAATTTATTGTCTCAAAAATTTATGCCTGAGTATCAAAAATGAGTTGCGTTTCTTGATGAATTGGGTTATAAAACATTCACAACAGTAATTAATAGTTTAGATGCAGGTTCGATACAAAAAAGAGAACGTGTGTTTGCATTAAGTGTGTTAAAAAACGTATATACTCCATTTAGTAATGATTTTGAGTTTCGTGATTTTATTAACAAAATAAATCAAGCAAAAAAATTAAGTCTCGAACAACGAAAAGAACGTTTTAAGAATATCTTTGATTTTAGAAGCAACACAAAAGAAAATATCGATATGTTGATTAATAACACACCTTCTCGACTAAGAATGGTTAATACACAAAAAATAATTAATGATTCTAAAAACTACATCATTAATACATTGACTACTAAACAAGATAGGATACCATGCACCGGAATTATTAAGTGCAAAAACAATAATAAAGCAAAACTTCAATATAGGTTTATAAGTCCACGTGAAGCATTTATGTTAATGGGCTTTGGAAAAGAAGATTATGACAAAATAAAACTTTTTTATGATGAAGGAATATTAACAAAAGAGTCATTACTTAAACAAGCAGGAAACTCTATTGTTGTTGAAGCAATTACGTCAGTGTTTAACGCTGTTGAAGAAATAGAAAAAATAAATGGAGATTTAAATGAGTAAAATAAGTAAGAAAGAGTGAAAAAAATTTTTTAGTAATAATGGATATATAAATTGAAAAATTGACACAAGTATTACAACATATATTGATAATTCTGTTGGTAATTGAATTCCAAATATCAATGATACAAATAAAAAAATATATATTTTTAATAGAAACAACAAAAAATACCAAGCTTTTTTAGGTAAGGAAAGACAAGGCATTTTATTCTATAGATCTAAAGATAATTTATACGCTCATTCAGTATATAGACAAATTATTGATGTTCTTTATAGTACAAGAATAGTTTCCAAAAAGAGTGATGATTATTACGTGAGCGATCAATTTATTACATTTTTAAATAGCAAAACTAGTAAAGATAATTCTTGATTAATATATCAATTCATAAGAGAAAATCTTGGTTCACTTTTAGAAGAATATATAATTAAACCTTTAGAATCTTTTGAGAACTATCAGTCCGATAGTGATGCAGATTACAAAAAAAATGAGGATTTACAAGTAACTAAATATTGGTTTAACGTTTTGCTAAGAGTTGATAAAAATTATTTAAGCCGCTATTTTATTAAATGTTGAGACATTGAACCTAAAGGGGCTGATTTTGATAAGTTCGTATCTAATATTGTGGGTGAAGACGGTTCACAAGAAAGCAATCAAGTATTAGAAATGTTTAGAAACATCATTGATAAAATAGCAAATATTACAAATGTTGCAAATATTATGTGGGAGCTTCAAGAGATAAATGATTTAGTTGATTTTAAGATACCAAACCTTAACAGTGAATATAGTAATCCATTTTTAGATAAACTGGACGATGCAACAACAACCATTAAGGAACTTTCGGAAATATTGACTTTTAAAGACATTATTCAATCGCAAATAGCATTAAGATACCAAATACCTATATTTCAAAGGTCATACTCATGAGATGAATATATCATTAATGGACTTTTTCAAAATATTTTAATTGATTCCAAAAACGCACGTCAAGGACATGATCAGACAACATTTTTGAATACTATAATTTTAATGAGTATTAATTATAAATACAATATTATTGATGGACAACAAAGAATAGTTTCGCTATTACTAATTTATTTAATGTTATTGAGAAAAGCTATGTCTCTCAATCAGGAAGAAGCTAAGAAAATTTTATTGTCTGATAACGGGCATAACAACATTGAAATTATTAAGAAAATGCTAGAAGATTTTAAGTCTCAATGTCCTGAACACTACACTCAACTATACAATCTATTTTTTAACGCTAAAGAAGTCGACCGTTCAACAAGATTTTATGAAAATTACAATGAAATAGTGCGCAATTTCGATAAAGAAATAACAAAGGATAACATCAAATCAATATGTAAATACTTTTTGGATAATGTAAAAATTAATATTGTTTCTATACAAGAGTACAATAGAGGAGACCTAACTAAAATATTTCAAAATATAAATCAATATAGCAAGCGTCTTGGAGTTTTAGACTTATTAAGAAATTTAATTTTTCAGCACACAACAAACCGCGTAAATATTAATGAGTTTAATAAGACAGTTAATATTTATTTTAGAAAATCAAATAAATTAGATAATGATGAAGACATTAAAAAAATAGTGACATTTATTGATGCTTGACTTGTTAAGGAAGGTGAAGCAGATAAAATAGAAGAAATAAATTCAAACTACTACGATATTACAACTAGAACATTTGAAAAATTTAAAATTTTCACCTCTCATAATTCAAATGCGCGAAACATAATTTATGAATTATGAAAAGAGTTTGTATATTACGAATATGCATTTACTGGGTGCGTTGAAAAAATAGAAAATATTATAGATTCTAATTTAACCGTGTTTAAACATGAATGTGTAGAGTTTAAAAATTTTGTTGATGACTTTATTAAAAAAATTAAATATATTAATTTTATTAATTTGCAAATCAATAATATAACATCGGGTGGTTCTAAATCTATTTATGTTCCTTTAATCATATCAATCCTAAGCAAATTAAACTTTTTTCCAAATGTTGATTTAAATGAAGAAAATCTTATTATTTTGTCTAAAGTACTATACAAAATCGAAAAGTTTGACACATTATGGGAACTTGATTTTAAAGGACAATCTCTAGGTACATCAATAATTAATAAAACAAATAAATTGTTATTCAAAGATAATAAACCCGTAGATGTTGAATTTGTTAATCTAATTTATAAAGAACTTATTAAGATGCTATCGTTAAATGATGAAGACGATAAAAATATTAAATTATTGCGCGAACATCTTAATAATAAATTTAATTATGAAATAACTGATGAGAATTCATCATTTAAACCAGTGTCAAATAAACTGTATAAATTAATTATTGCACGTGTATTTAGTGGTTTCAAAAATATGCGCGAACAGCCATTTTGATATGAAAAGTTTAGAAGTGAAGATGAACGTCAAAATGATTTAAGCTATTTAAATTTAAGTTATGAACACATATTGCCGCAAAAACCTTCACCAGAAGATCGCAAAGATTTAAAAAATATGAATATTGATTTTAATACAGACTATATGACACTAGTTTACAAGATTGGTAATGGTGATTTAATGTTTAAGCCGGATAACTCAAGATTAAGTAATGAAATGGTTAAAGATCCAAGTAAATATAATATGGTATCAAAAACAAATTTTGCATTAAACACACCAATAATGTCCTTGCTACCTGATAAAGAAGGCAATTTTACTAAAATATCTTTTAGCCCAATAGTTGGAGAACCTATTAAATGTCTTGAGGATTTTAAAAATCGAAAAAAATCTATTGATGAACGTACAAATCAAATTATTGAAGCTTATATTTATATTATGTTTAGCGATAAAGCAAATAAATTAAAGTAATATTAATAGAAAATGCACTATATAAAACATTAATTGTAAACAAAACAAAAATATCTATAGTCCCTAAGATGAAGTATCTAGATTCCCAGATATTTTTGAAAAAAATGAGATTCTAAATATCACTATGCGCTTAAAAAGTTGACAAAAAAACACCGATGAACTAATTGCTTTTTTAATTTTCTAAGCGAAATTGGAAAGCTTATTTATACAACAAATGTCATCGAAAATTTAAATAGAAATATTGGAAAAATATCAAGAAACAAAACTTCATTTCCTACTGATGACTCTTTAATAAAGATAGTTTATTTTGCAATCCAAAATCAGTTAGAAAAATGAAATAAAGTTGTTCCTAACTGAGGCCCTGTTTTTGTATAATAAATTTACATTTGTGTAATTGCTAATCTCAAATCACTTACTAAAAAGTAAGTTAGAGATTAACTTACACACTTTTTTACACTACCTTTAGAATTTGCACAACGGTTTTTTATTAAAAGAGACAGTTTGTTAAAAACCGTTTGTGAATTTATTAATAATTTAGGTTTAATTATTCTTTCTTTATTTTTTATAATTAAAAGACCTTTCTTAATAAAATTTCTTAATAAAGGTCTAATAGATTTACACAAAACTTTTTTAGTTTTAATGAGATACATTAATCTTTTATTATAGTTTTGCCTTTTTGCACAAGTATATTTCTTATAAATTTACTTATTTTTTTTATTCTCAGTAATTCCGATGAACTATTTTGATTTTATTAAATTGTCATTAAATCTTTTTCTTTTATTTTAGTTAGTGAATTTATGTTTTCAATTGATTTGTCTATCTCTTTTTGGATTTGGTCCAAATAATTCTTTTGTAGATCTTCTGACAGTTCTTTATCTGCTTTGATGTGTTTATTAATATCCTGGCGGATTTGTCTTATCCCCACCTTTGCTTGTTCAGCGATTTGATTTAATAACTTAGTCATTTCCATACGTTTTTCTGTTGTCATTTGCGGATAAATTAATCTTAATTGATGTCCCATATTAATAATAGTAATATTTAGTTTTTGGTCTATAAGAGTTTTTTCAACTATTTTTAGAATTGCCATATCATAAGGTTTAACTAATAATTCTAATGGCCCATTTGAACTTATTGAAGCTAATTCGTCTAAATTCATTCACGATTCATAGTAATTAATTTTAATTTTATTAATCAAAGCGGGGTTTGCTTTTCCGACAGCAACTTTTAATGATTGCACTTCAAAATTGTCGATTGTTTTTTTAATATTCTTTTTTAAATCTTCTATATAAAAACTTAACTCCATAATTCCTCTATTTTTTATTAGCAATGATTGTATTTGGTATCTTATTTTCAATAGCTCTTAATAATGCTTCATTTTCATTAATATCAAAAACTATTATATCAATATTATTTTCTTTTGCCATTGATGCAGCGGTTTGATCAATAACCTTAAGGTCTTTTTCAAGCAATTCATCATAAGTTAATGTATTGAATTTAATTGCATTTTTATTGAATTTAGGGTCACTATCATACACACCATCAATATTGTTTTTACCCATTAATATTGCATCAGCTTCTATTTCGGAAGCATATAATGTTGAAGCGGTGTCTGTTGTAAAAAAAGGTCTACCAGTTCCGCCAGCAAAAATTACTACCTCGCCACTTTTTAGGTATTTTTTAGCCTTTTCATTTATATAAACCTCGCAAACCTTGGGATCTAGTGTTAATGAAGATAATACTCTAGTTTGTAATCCGTTATGTTCGAAACCTGATTGTAAGGCAAGTGCATTCATAGTCGTTGCTAGCATACCAATGTAATCAGCTCTAACTCTTTGAATACCATTTTTCGCAGCGCTTGTTCCCCTTCAAAAATTACCGCCGCCAACAACAATTGCAACCTCGACATTATTGGCAATAATAACTTTAAGTTGTTTAGCAAATTTTTCAACTAGCTCATAGTCAATAGCTAAATGTTTTTCTTTATTTGCTAATCCTTCTCCTGAAAGTTTTATTAAAACCCTTTTATATTTATAAGACATTAAATAACTCCTCTAAAAAGTTTTACTATTTTTAAAATTATATATTTTTTAAAATTAATATAACTATTTTAACTCAACAAAATAAGTACTTTTAACCCAGTTTCTTATCAAGCAATATAAGTTTTTGCCTTGCTTTTTTAACAGCATCAAATGCGCCCGGTCTTGACATTGCCAACTCATCAGCAATTTCAGCAAAGGATAAATCTTCAATTAAATGGAGATATAGGGCTTGCTTTTGTGATTGTGGTAATAATTGCCCATATTTATCAAACAATTTAATAATTTTTTCTCTTTCCTCAATATCTTCCATTATTCATTTATACCCTTCATTAAACCATAAATATATGAATCAAGATCGAATTCGGCTAAATCGTCTATCCCTTCCCCTAAGCCTATGAATTTTACGGCTAGATTAATTTCATCTTTAATTGTTAATACAATTCCCCCCTTTGAGGTTCCGTCCATTTTTGTCAAAATAATTCCAGTTAGATTTGTCGCTTCGCCAAAAGCTTTTGCTTGTGAAATACCGTTTTGCCCAGTTGTAGCATCTAAAACTAATAAACTTTCATGAGGAGCGCCTGGTATTTTGGATTGCAGTACTTTATTAATTTTAGCTAATTCATGCATAAGGTTAATTTTGTTTTGCAATCTTCCTGCAGTATCAATTATTAGAACATCATAATTATCGTTTTTAACTTTATCAATTGCGCGATAAACAACTGCCGCAGGATCTGTTTCATTGTTAAGCGGTTTTACTATATCTGCGCCAACTTTATTAGCCCATATCTCCAACTGTTCAACGGCTGCAGCTCTAAATGTATCCGCAGCAGCAATTAAAACTTTTTTTTGTTCTTGAATTAACTTGTGAGCGATTTTAGATATTGAAGTAGTTTTACCAGAGCCATTAACACCAACAACCAAAATTACATTAATTCGGTTGTCTTGAACATTAAGACTTGTATCAATAATTGAATTAGAGGCATAGAAAGTGAATAATTTGTCTGCAATAATTTCATTAATCAATTTAGGGTCTTGAATGTTTTCGTTTTTAACTTCTTTTTTACATTCGTTAATTATTATTTGAACTAATTTTATTGAAATGTCTGACATAATAAGTAATTCTTCGAGTTCATCAAAGAAATTATCATCAATTTTATTATGCCTATTTTGTATTTGTTTAATGCTTTCAATGAATGAGGAATTTGATTTAGATAAACCTGCTATGTAATTTTCTAATTTATTTTTTTTGTTTAATTCTTTTGCAAGATTTTTCTTTTCCTTAGTTTCTATTTTAGCTTGTTTTTTTGCAATTCTTTCCTCTTTTGTTCCAAAAAGTTTATCTTTTAGTTTTGACCAGAAACCCATAATTTCTCCTATATGTTTTGATATGATTTTATCTATATATTTTATTATAAAAATTATAATTATGTTTTTAGTAAAATTAATAGATAAACTATGAATATTAAAGCAATTGAAAACGACAAGTATTTTAAACAAAAATATAACTTCAAATATCTTTTAAGGTTATCTTTTCCCATTTTTATTCAGACATTATTTTTCGCCACAGTTACCATTGCGGGATCATTAGCTGTCAGTTTTTATAATCGTGTTTATCATGCTGATGGGTCTTACAATGGCTATTATTTTTATACTTTTGCGAAGATATTTGTTGTATATAAAATAATAACTTTCTTACCATTATTATTCCAACTTGGTGTTTTAGTTGTAGCATCCAATCTTTATGGTCAAGGAAAGCAAAAAGAAATTGCAAAACTTCTTTGATCAGCTTTTTATTTATCACTAATTTTGAATGGCGTAATATATTTAATTGTATTTTTTAGTGCTCCTAAACTTTTATCACTTTCAGGTGCTAAAAATACTTTTATTATTGGTTGAAAAAAGGAAGTTGACTATAACAATTTTATAAGTAATTTAAAGAAATCTAGCTTAAAATTAGAGCAGGTTTATCAACTTGATTTAAATCATAAAATATTTGTTGGTGGATTTGCTGATGGGATCAATTATATTCCAACTAATGTTGAAGTAGAAGTTAAAAATGAACATAGTTTTGCTATAAAATTTTTAAGAATTGGTACTATTGATATTTTTATAACCTCCATTGCTTTTATAATGAATTCTTCATTACAAGCAATAAAGAAAAATAAACTTGCTATAATTGGCGTAATTGTTGGAACAATTGTTAGAACAATTTGAATTTTTATGATTCTATTTGTAATAAAAAATGCATTCCTAGCCTCACTTGAAATTATCATAGGTTCATTAATTAATATTGTGATATCTAGTATCTTAGTGAAAAAATATGTTGTCAAGAACCATAAAATTAAGTTTAAAGAAACATGGAATAATAAATATATTAAGGAAATTCTTAAAATTGGTTTCCCGATCTCACTAGAAACAGGGATTTGATTTGTTTCGCAATATTTATTATCCAAGGCTATTCCGGACGCTAAATTAAATGATAGGTTTATTGGTCTTTGAAGGGCTCTGAATAATATCTATGATTTATTCGCTGCTTATTTGCTAGCATTAAGTTATGTTACCTCATCTGTTGTGGCAACACAAATCGGAAAAAATAAACTTGAAAAGGCTAAAAAAATTGGTAATTTGGCTTATAAAACGGGTTTTATAGTTCAGCTATTATTCGGCATTTTGGGAATTATTTTAACTTACCCTTTGTTTAAAATATATTCAATAGAGACAAAATTAATAAACCAATATTGTTACATTTTAATGAGCATTTTTGCAATTAAATCATTGATGGATGTAGGGCCATTAACAACATTAAGATCTTTGTGGGGAGCCAATGATGTTTGAATGCCTAATTTAATTTCTATATTCACAATGATTGGATTACAAACTAGTTTTGTATATATTTTAATTCTTTTTGGAAGCAATAATATAAGTCAAGAAATATTTTTAATAAGTTTAAGTTCTATTGCAATAATTGATCCACTATTTAGGACTTTATTATATTTGTTACGCTGAAATACAGAAGCTTGGAAGAAATTTGCAAAAAAACTTTAAAGCAGCAAATATCTAAAATTAAATTATTGATTTTTTAAAAAAAGAATTATTATGTTATGTTCATAGTATAAAATAAGCGTTAATATAATAGCGGCGCACTATCTTTTTAAAAATACTATAATGTGCAAATGTTATTTTTCGTGGATATTTCCTCACCTTTTTGGGGAGCAGCATAATATAAGTGCCTTCTTTGTTATGCAATAGATAATAAAGATTAATGAATAATTTTTAAGAATTAATAGGCAAATAAAGCAAGGATATTTTTATATTGTTTCTTAATATTTAATTACGAAATCATATCTCGTTAATAAAACAATCTTTAAGATTAAAATTTTAATGCTTATGATCAAATAAATCAAATATTTAATAAAGTTATTCCTAATTAATTTTGGATAATTAGGTTTTAGCTTAAAATCAGAATAATTAAATAGTTTTTAATCCGAAAAAACAAAAAATAAATAAAAAAATCAGCCATTAGCTGATCAAAAATTATTTGATTGAATAGTGAAGATCATTATTTTCTTTAAGCGCGTTAGTTAGTTGTTTTTTAACAGTATCATTTTCAATGGTTAATTCTACGCTATGAGCATCACTATTTTTTCCAAAGAAGAAAAACATTTTTTCTGAAACACGAGTAACATTTTTTGGTAAGTTAAGCATTGTAAATTCATTTAGCGCCAACGCCGAGTCTTCAATAGTGTTAATGTTCTTTAAATTTATTTGAGTTAATTTATTTTTAGCGAGAACACCAAAACTTAGTTTTTTTAGTCTTGCCGCGGCTTCGATATTGATTGAAGTTATTTGATTGTTATAGAATGCTTTTTCATTTATTTCTGCAATTGATGATGGTAGTTCTACTTTAGTTAATCTATTGTTTGCAAAAGCTTCCTCTTCAATTTTTGTTAGGTTATTTGAAGAAATATCAAATTGAATTTCTTTTAATCCTAAATTGGCAAAAGCACCTTTTTCAATAATTTCTAAACTGCTAGGAAGAATAATTTTTTCTATATTAATCTCATTTTTTTTAATATCAAAGATTCCTGGTGCAGCAAGAAATTCAGGAGCTGCATGCGATTGTTCATTAGTGTTTAAAAACAAACCATGTAATGAATTTCCTGAGAAGGCTCCAGCTGGAATAACCTTTAGATTAGTTTTGCTTAAATCTAGTGTTTTAGTATCTTTTTTATAGTTTTCTCTACCAGCCGTTCCTAAAACGAAGGCTTTCGCAAAATCATTCAATGATTCGCCTCTCGAACACGAAACAACTAGGGCAGTAGAGATGCAAGGAACAGAAATACTTGTTAATGTTAATAATATTTTTTTTGCTATCTTCATAATTAACTAATTGTATCATAATTTTATATAGAAGGGATGTTTCTGATAGATAAATATGCTTAGTATATAATTTAAATTATGAAGAATTTTAAACTTGTTTCTGACTATAAGCCATCTGGCGACCAACCCCAAGCAATTAATAAATTAATTCAGGGGTTAAAAGAGGGCAAAAAACATCAAGTTTTATTAGGTGTTACAGGGTCTGGTAAAACATTTACCTTGGCCAATGTTATTCAAAATAGCAATAGACCCGCTTTAGTGATTAGTCATAATAAAACTTTAGCTAGCCAATTATATAACGAACTTAAAGAACTATTTCCCGAAAATAAAGTTGAGTACTTTGTTTCATACTTTGATTATTATCGTCCTGAATCTTATTTGCCTAAAGATAATTTGTTTATTGAAAAGTCGTCTACAATTAATAAAGAAATTGAATCAATGAGAATTTCAGCTTTTAATTCATTACTCAATAGAAGGGACACTATTGTTGTCGCATCTGTTGCAGCAATTTATGGCGCTTTTAATCCACATGAGTACAAGAAATATTTATTAAATATTTATGTCGGAATGGGCATAAGCATCAAAGAAATAAAATATTCATTAGTACAAATGGGTTATCAAAACAAAAAGATCTATCCTGATATTGAATTTGGTGAATTTTCTGCATATGGTTCTGTCTTAACAATATGCCCTGGTTATAAGCATAATGGCCAAATAAGAATAGAAGTTAATGAGAATAATATAATTGAGAGTATTAAAATAATTAATTCTATAACTAAGGATGTTATTGAAATTATTAGCAGTACTACCATTTTTCCATGTACCACTTATATCATGAATAAAGATTGAATTCAAATGATATCTGCAGAGATTAAAGATGAATTATCTAGCCAGCTAGATTTTTTCAAATCGAATAACAAACTCCTTGAGTATGAAAGGCTAAATGAGCGCATTAATGCTGACATTGCTTCTATTGAAGATTTTGGTTATACAAAAGGCATGGAAAATTATTCAAGATATCTTGATCGTAGACTGCCAGGTCAAAAACCTTATACAATGTTTGATTATTTGCCAAAGGATGCTGTGATTTACATCGATGAAAGTCACTTATTATTACCGCAATTGGAAGGAATGTATCTCGGCGATAAATCAAGAAAAGATACTCTTGTTGAATATGGTTACCGTTTACCATCTGCTCTTGATAATAGGCCATTAAAATATGAAGAATTTTTTGAGTATGATTTTCCTCGCATTTATATGTCTGCAACACCAAGCAAAAAAAGAGAAATTGAATATGCTAATGGTGAGGTTATTACACAGATTATTAGGCCAACTGGGCTGTTGGATCCAGAAATCGAGATTATGCCTAAAGAGAATCAACAAGCCAAAATATATGATTTACTAAAATCGCAGATTCAAAGAAACGAAAGAACATTAATATTAACCTTGACAAAAGAAAGCGCAGAAGAATTTTCGGATTTTTTAAAAGAAAAAAAATTTAAATCAGCTTACATTCATCATGAATTAGAAATTTTTGAAAGAAATGCTATTCTAGCAGGCCTTCGCATGGGAAAGTTCGACGTTGTAATAGGAATTAATTTATTGAAAGAGGGCATTGATTTACCTGAAGTTAGTTTAATTATTGTTTTGGATGCTGATTTAAACGGATTTTCAAGAGATACATCTTCGCTTATTCAAATTGTTGGTAGAGCCGCAAGAAACGACCATGGAAAAGTAGTTTTCTTTGCTGATAAAGTTTCTGAAGCAATGAAAGAAACTATAGATGATAATTTAAAAAAGAGAGAAATTCAAATAAAGTTTAACAAAGAACACAATATTATTCCAAAAACGGTTATTAAACCGATTCCCAAAATTAATGTTGATCTTATTTTGAATTCTAAATTTGGTAATGATTATAAATTAAAGGCTAAAAAGTCATACATTAATGAATTAATTAGAGAGATGCAGTTAGCTTCAAAGAAATGAGATTTTGCAAAAGCTCAGGAAATAAAGGATTTGTTATTTGAATTAGGTTATGATTTTGATAAAAAATAGCTTAAATTAAAAACAAAAATTTATAATTTTATTTTTTTAAAATTTTATAGTAAATATTGCAAATTTAAAAGAGGGCAAACCTAAACTATATATCTCCTAGATGATATTTTTTATAAAGTAGTAAAATTTATATTATGAAAAATAAAAGCAAAAAGATGAAAATATTATTATCACTATGTGCATCACCACTTGTGTTGTTGCCATTGATTGCTGCAAGTTGCGGTAATAAAAATAATAATGATGTTGATCATAGCAAAAAGCCAGAAGAAAAGGAAAGCCAAGAAAAAGATAATGGGAATAATGACCAGGACTTAAAACAAAATCCTGAAAAAGAAAAAAAAGAAGAAGGAAATAAGGATACAAAGGATCCTGGCCAAGGTAAGGGCAACGATAGTAAAGAACAAAATAATGGATCAAGTGATTCTTCATCTACTCCACTACCAAAGAATCCTGGTGAAACTGAGCATAATAAAGATGATGAAAAGAAGGACAAAGAACCTTTGCAACCTGATCCAAGTGGCGACAATAAAGTTAAATATGGGCATTGAAATATTTTAAATTTCACAGGTGATTTAACAAAACAAGAAAAGAAAACCAAAAGAATTGCTTATCTAGCAAAACAAGAAAATTTTGATGTTTTGGGCCTAACTGAGGTTGATAATGCTGATGGTGTTAAAAATATTGTTGATGAAATGAATAAATTATCAAGTTCAAATATGTATGCATACATAGCTTCAGAAAAATTGAAAGGCGATAAATTTGGGCCTAAAGTTGCAGAGCATGTAGCAGTTATATATAACACAAAAGAAATGGAACCAGAAGCATTCTCAAATGGCGAAATTGGCTATAGTTATACACAAGAATTTACTATTAGTTCTAGCAGTGAAAAGGCTCAATATGCAAGACCTCCCTATGGTATAAAATTTAAATATAAATTAAAACCAGATGTTAAACTAACTTTTGTATTCGATCATTTTGACGCTCCAGGAGCTTCTAAGTCAAATAGAGCAATCGGTGAAAAAACAAATAAAGGGGTTGGAACATTCGAATATAGAGAGGGCCAACAACTAGTTAATGTATTAGATTATTTTGATTCAATAGATGGACCTCAAAGCAATATTTTCTTTGGTGGAGACACTAATATAAAACTCGGAAAACAATCATTTGTTTTTAGTACACTTAAAGGAAAATATAAGTCTGTGTTTGGTGACACTGAAAAATTCAGCACATCACTTGGTACAACCAAAAGATTCTCAGAACCATATGATAAACTTTTTTATAAAACCGATTATAAACTTGAAGAATCTGGCATCTTTGATATTTATAAAACAAAAGAGGATAGCAAACTTGTTGAAGAATTAACAAAATTGGGAATTGAAATTGGTCAAGATGAAAAAATTCGAAACGGTTCTGTGCTTTCGGATCATACTTATGTGTGGGCTGAGTTCCTAATTAAATAAAGCGTAGACCGCTTTATTTTTTTTAATTTCTTATAGAAATAAAAAAAGTTGCTAAAATTATTTTAATTAAATTCTTATAAGATTTCAATGAATAATTTTGATATGGGGGAATATGAACAAAATAAATTTTTTTGCACTAGGTGGATTGGATGAAAATGGTAAAAACTCTTATGTTTTGGAGATTAATGAAAAACTTTTTATTATTAATTCAGGAACTAAGGTGCCAATAAATTCGCATAACGGGATTGATACTTTAATTTGCAATTATGATTACCTTGTGAAGAGAGAGAAAGATATTGTTGGAGTGTTTATAACCGACGTTAAAAATGAATCATTTTCTGCTATTCCTTGATTATTAATGAGAATTCCCAACCTAAAAATTTATACAAGTCCATTTAATCGTATTGTTATTATGGATAGAATTTCAAAATATAATATCAATAATCATAGTTATGATGTAAAAACAATTAGCATGCCTATTGAATTTAATGATGTAGTTGTTACTCCTTTTGATCTAGCTGGTGGATTGATTGGACAAATAGGTTTTAACTTCGAATATAAGGATGGAAATATTCTCTTTATGGCAAATTTTGTTGATGGAGACTTGGGTCCTTATGGAAAAACTGATGTTCCTAAAATTAGACAAATTATCAATAATGGAAAGAAATTGCAGTTATTAATCTTAGATTCCGGGCATTCGAATTACCCTGGAAGAAGTATAGATAAACTTTGAATTTCAAAAAAAATTGAATATAAATTCAAGGAAACCCCTAATAATAAGAGAATAATAGTTGGTTTGTATGATGAAGATATGATAACAGCACACGAAGTTTTAGTTCTAGCCAAAAGATATAATCGTCCTGTTGTTACATATGGAAGAAATTATTCGCAATTTATTAATTTAGTATCAAAAATTAACCCAGATCTTCAATTACCAGAATTCATTGATTATCGTGTTGCTAATGAAACAAAGAATGCAGTAATTCTTGTTACTGGTGCTATTGAAAGGCTATATTTAAGATTCATTAGAATCGCATCAAATAATGACGTTTATTTAAAACTTAGATCTGATGATGCAGTAATAATAATTGCGCCTCCTGTAAATGGCCTTGAAGTTAATTACGCATTGACATTAGATGAAATAGCCAGAAACACACCAAATTTAATTGAATTAAGCTCAGATCAATATTATTCATGTAATCCTGCTAAAGAAGATATATATAATATAATCAAAACATTAAAACCAAAATATTTTATTCCTATACAAGGACTTTATCGTTATTTAGTGGTTGCATCTCATGTAGCGCGTGATGCAGGAATGAATTTTGGCAATTGTATAATTTTGCAAAATGGTAAAGTGGCAGAATTTTTAAACAATGAGCTTATATCCCAAAAACATTCTATTAAATCTGTTGGGGATACAATTATCGACGGTTTTGGCGTTGGCGATATTTCTCAGGAAGTAATTAATGAACGCGAAAATCTTTCGAGAGACGGAGTTATTGCAATAAGCACTTTAGTTGATTATAAAACCAAACAACCAATTGGTCAACTTCATATTTCTTCTTATGGGATAATCACTAAAGACAATAAAGAAACTATTACCTTAATTGTTAATGACATGGTTTCTAAAGAATTTAAGGATAAAAAGGCTAATGATATTGATTTAAAAGAAATACAGGAAAAATTACGGAAAAGTATAAAAAGAAAAATATTTAAGGTGCTATCAAAAGAACCAATGATTGTTATAACTTTATATGAAATTTAGAGGATAATATGGCATCAGAAGCAAATATTGAAAATGATACAAAACAAGAGCAAATTCCTAAAAAAATAAAAAGAAAAAAGACATATTTTTGATCCAAAGACAAACCTTTTATTTGGACTATGATATGTTTTATAGTTGTGTTTTTTACTGTTGTATCTTTTTTAAATGTTAAGGGCTTGACGACAATACATACATACACTTTTGGAATGTTTTTTGGTTTATTTTCTCCTATTTTTTTTCTATATTTGTTTTTTTTAGCAATTAAGAATATCTTTAAAATGAAAAACACATATTCTGTTGGTGTTTTCCATTTTAGCTTATGGCGGCTTTTGTTTATTTTTATTGCGCTAATTTTATTGGGCACATCAATTTACTATGCTAAATTGAAGCCGGCACCATATAATTCTAAAAATGCTTTTTTAGCAATATTTGATAAATGGTATTCTGATTTTAAGAATGAACAAAATTTATGATTGCCAAATAAATGAAATGCAGGTTTGATTAATTCATTTATATATGTGGCGATGGCTTTTCCTGGTAATAAGATTGGAATCGTTTTATCGTTTATCATTCCTATCATTATTTTGGTAATTAGCTTATGTTTCTTTTTTATTAGTGATTTAAAATTGAAGAAAATATCACTAAGAAATAAAAAGCTAAAAAGAGATATGGAAGTAAATAATCTTAATGTTAACTTAGATAAGAAAGATATTTTTTCCGAAGATAATGCCACCAGGGAGACAATACTGATTGATGATACATCAATAGTACAAAGTCAAGAAGTATACATTCTTGATGATAGTGCCTTAAGTGATTCGAGAGAGGTAACTGCTGATAGTATATGTATAATTCCAGATGAACCTGATTTTAGCACGCAGGAATTTGAAGCATCAATGTATGATGATCAAAATCGAGAAAATATTACTAATGGCTTAATTGATGAGCAAAACATTAGTACTCTAAATTCTGGTGATTTGGATATTAATCCGGCGGGCCTAAAAAAAATTGATGAGCAACAAAAAATATTGATTGATAAACAAGAAGAATCTGTTGTTTTAAAAAATGAGGAAGTTAATAAAAAAGAAAATATTTTTGATCAGGATGATCTAGGCATTGAAAAAAAGAAAGATTTTAAAATTAATAGTGCTTTTAATAATAAGAAGCAATATGAAAAGCCAAAACAAAACTTTACTTTGATAAAAGATAAAGAAGATCTATTTTAAGGAATAATTAAGATATGAATGCAAGTACTTTGGAACAAAACAAATTCAAGAAAATAGACTGAAATAAAATTTTTTCCAACCAGATTAATACTTTATACGAACCATTAGCATTTAATATTAAGCCAGCTCTTGATAAAATTTTTGAGGAAGAAGTCTATAAGAATAATGAAAACGAAATTAAAATTGTTGATGAAAATATTAATAAAATAAAAGAACTAGAGCAAGAAATTATCAAGAACAAGAAGGAAAACAAAATTAATTCTAGGAAATTTGTTAATGGTTTGATAATTTTTCTTTTCTTTTTAATAATAGGTTTATTTTTTATCCGTATCTTTAATAATAATAAAAAAACTATTAAAGATTTCAAAGAATTTAAAAGTAAAAAGCTATCTATTATTCAAACAAAAATAAATGAAAATAATAGTATACTAGCAACAATTTTTAATAAGTATTCAATGTTGGAATGAAAAAATAAAGTTTTAGCACTAATGGATATTAAAAAAATATATGGAATTTGTGAAAAGGAATTTAGTCCTATTTTTAATAGAGATGACTTTTACGGTTTTAGTGCGATAGAAAAATATAAAGTTAGAAATTCTTATTTTTATGATGTTTTATATAACATTGAAGAATGAAGAGATGTTGTAACACGAGGCGTTGGATATATTACTGTTAGGACTAAGGATTCGTGAGTAGAAGAAGCTGTTTATGCCTATCATACAGAGCCTACACCATTTATAGTGGCCATGCATGCCTTAAATATTCCAACAAATTATCGCTCTGATCTAAGCTTTATTGAAACTCGAGAATATTTAAACGAGAAAGAATATAATAAGCTTTTTAGAAAAGGAGAATTTTTACTCGAAAGACCGGAATTTTATAAAAATTACAATTTTAATTATGATAATCAAATTGGTTTTATAGACTATTTTAAGGTTAAAACGCAAGAAAATTTTATTAACTATGCGCAATATTTTGGTTATCCAGGACCACTATTTAGTAAGCATAAAAATAATATATTGCTTTCAAGAGTTTATAATGAGGAAAAAATCGGTTATTCCTCATTGCATAATTGGATGGGATTTTTATTTGATTTAAATAATTTGATTACTATTGGCGACATATATTCAAGAATGCTTTTAATCATTGCAAATAATTTAATACCTGTATTTAAGGCAATGACTAAGGCATACTTAAATCCAAATATTGCATCAGAAAAATATGAAAAACGGGGTGAGAGATATTTATCCGATTATGTTTATGAAGATGCTAGTGTTAGTGAGGATAAAACAAACTTTTTTAATTATTTTGATGTAATTAATAAAGCAATTACTGGAAATAAGTTTTCAATGAAAACAAAAGATAATGCTCGTGAATTATATGTTAAATATGTAGAACAAGTTATTGATAGAGAATATAAGAAAGATACTGGAATAAAGCGCTCAAATGCCCTTATTTTAAAGATTAGTATTGATTCATATTGAAAAGAGCAACTTATTGATGAAGTATATAAAAGTGGGATTATTATTAAGGTGCCATTTGAAAGGTTTCATTTATTTACAGAAGAAAAATTTATTATTTGAATTCCTTCTGTTTCCTTAAATGAAGATAATGATTTTGTATCATATGGTGATTTGTTTCGAGAAAATTCAATTTCAAATTCATTTATGGATGCAGCGAAATATAAAGATAAATATTTAGCCTTTAATAAGAGCTTGCATAATAATAGAAGTGATGAACTAGATGATTGCCTTTTGTTTGTTAACAGAATAAAAAAATCGCTTATTGCTAATAAAGATTATAAAATATCAATTGATAGTAACGGTGCATATATTTATATAAACGAAAAAATTAGTGAAGATGAGATAAATAAAATTTTTGCTATGTTTAGATAGTATAATTATTTAATCATAAAGGAGGCAATATGCTATTTGATTCAAGAACACCTCAATCAAATGAAGGGTTTAAGCCTAATGTTGATAATTCAATCAAAATTCCACAACCAACTAAAGGCGAAAGAACGTTATTTATAATTTTATGTATTATAACAATCGGAATAATACTATTAGTTGCCATTCGCAAAAGAAATGAACTGCTTGAAAGAATGAATAGAATTCAAGAGGCATCTTCTCTTATTCAAGCGGCTGAAAAGAAAAGAAGAGCAACATTGATTAAACAACTTGATGTTGTTAAAGGATATGCCGAATATGAACAATCAACTCAGAAAGAAATAATTAAACTACGTTCACAACTAGTTGACATAGAGGGAGAAAAAGACGTTGCAAAAGTATCAGATACGTTAAATTCAGTTCAAAGAGCAATTAATATTCAAATTGAACAATATCCAAATCTAAAAGCTGATAGATCATATCTTCAATTTCAAACCGAAATTGCTATTCAAGAAGATGAAATTTATGCAACTATTAGAAACTATAATGCTCAAGCAAGAAGTTTTAATGCCGAGATTTATAAATTTTGAACAAACATTGTTGCTAATAAGAACAATATTTATAACCAACCACTATTTCAAGCCAGTGAAGTAGAAAGACAAGATGTTGATACTAGCAGTTTAACAGGCGCGTTTAAATAATAAAAATATCAAAACAAATCAAACACGGTCAAAAAATCCAGGCACACTTGTGCCCGGATTTTTTAAAATTAAATTTAATCATGTGCGATAGTCAAATATAAAAGAACAGATTAGATCTTTTTAAACAAATAAGGGATTGCGCCCATGGCATTTTAAAGCGGTATTTAAAAGAAGCTAGCAGCTTTAAAATATAAAAAAATATGTAAAAAATATATATTTTAGCAAAAGGTAATTTAATATAAAAAGTGGCAAAGTCCTAAAAAAGGAACTGGTTTCGATAAGGCCAAGAACTAAAAAATAATAACAATTTACGAAAAGTAGGGGAATAAAAGGATTTAAATTTTTCACTTGTTGATTATGTAAAGATAGAGATATGTTAAATATTGTAGTTATTGATGTTTTTGTATATTAGAATACTAAAAAATATATTAATAAAGTTGTGTTTATTTGTATTTTATTCCTTAAAATGAAAAGAAAAATATCACTTGTTAGGCAGAACAACATATTAATTAGAAAATTTTACATTTATTAATATTAACCATGCTTACATAAAACCATTTTTTCATGACTTTTTGATATAATTTATTTATTATAATTGCAAAGCAATTATATTGTAAGGAGAAAAAATGCCTGAGGAAAAAAAATATGTTGCTAGTGATATTCAAGTTCTTGAAGGGTTAGATCCTGTACGTGTTAGACCAGGAATGTATATTGGCTCAACCGGCTATCGAGGAATTCATCATCTTATTTGAGAAATTTTAGATAACTCGGTTGATGAGGCAATGGCTGGTTATGCTACTGAGATAAGCGTTACCTTGCATAAGGATAATTTTATTGAGATTGAGGATAATGGACGTGGCATGCCTGTCGACATCCATCCTTCAACACAAAAATCTGCTGTTGAAACAATCTTAACAGTTTTGCATGCTGGCGGAAAGTTTGACTCAAGCAACTATAAAGTTAGTGGTGGATTACACGGTGTTGGAGCCTCTGTGGTTAATGCCTTAAGTGATTCTTTTGAAGTTTGAGTAAAAAGAGCAGGTAAATTACATTATCAAAAATATGAAAATGGCGGAAAACCCATTGATGATTTAAGAGTTATTGGTGAAGTGCCTATCGGTGAAACTGGCACAAGAATTAAATTCCATCCTGATTATACAGTTATGGATAAAATAGATTTTGATTTTAGTACTATTAGCGATCATATTAAGCAGGTGGCTTATTTGAATAAGAGCCTTATGTTTAACCTAATTGATTTAACAAAAGATACTAAAAAAACTTTTTGTTTTGATGGGGGTATTGTTGACTACGTCAAAGAACTTAATAAAGGTAAAAAGACTATAAACCCAGAAGTTATTTATGCCTTAGGCACATTTAGTGATGTTGACAAACCAACTGAGGAGCAGATTGCTAATAACAAACCGCCAAAGCAAGTTGAAATTTTAGTAGAGGTTGCTTTTCAATATAATGAAGCCTATCAATCAACAGTTATTTCATATGCTAATAATATTCAAACTACTGAGGGCGGGACACATGAAAATGGGTTCTATGATTCTATAGTAAGAATCTTTAATAAATATGCTGAGGAAAATAGATTGTTTAAGGGAAATGAAAAAATAAGCAAAGAGGATTCTAAAGAAGGACTTATTGCAGTTATTTCTATTAAGCATAGTGATCCTGTTTTTGATGGTCAAACAAAATCAAAATTTGGCTCAGCAAATGCGCGTTATGCAACGAACAAAGTCGTTTCAGAGTCTTTAGAAAGATATTTAGCTGAAAATCCTAATATTGCTAAAAATATTATTAACAAATGTTTGCAATCGCAACGTGCTAGATTAGCTGCTAATGCTGCCAAGGAAGCTTCAAGAAAAAAAGATGGGTTGGAATTTAGCGGTCTTCCTGGGAAACTTGCCGACTGTTCATCTAAGAATGCGGAAATAAGAGAATTATTTATTGTCGAAGGGAATTCTGCTGGTGGCTCAGCGAAAGGCGGAAGGGATAGATCTATTCAAGCTATACTGCCTTTAAGAGGGAAGGTAATAAATGCTGAAAAAAATGATAAGGTTAAATTTTTATCAAATCAAGAAATTCAGACCATTATTCATGCTTTAGGTACTGGTATTGGACATGATTTTAATATTAATAAACTAAAATATCACAAAATTATTATTATGACTGACGCTGACGTTGATGGTGCTCATATTTCAACATTGCTTTTAACCTTCTTTTATCGTTATTTAAAACCGCTGATTGAATATGGTTTTGTATATATAGCCTTACCTCCGCTATATAAAATAGTTGCAGGAAAGAGAGTTGAATACGCCTACAACGATGCTCAAAAAGAAGAAATATTAAGTAAATTTGATGATAGAAAAGCTATCTCTATACAACGCTATAAAGGGCTTGGAGAAATGGACGCTGAACAGTTGTGAGAAACCACTATGAATCCTGATGCTAGAAAAATGCTTCAGGTACAAATTAATGATGTAGCTGTTTGCGACCGCGTATTTACAACACTAATGGGTGAAGAAGTTGAACCAAGACATGACTTTATTGAAGAAAATGCTAAATATGTATCTAATATTGATTTTTAAGGAATAAGAATGCAGTTAGTTAAAAATCAAGGATATACCAACACCACATATTTTGATGAAGAAAATAAACAATTCATTAAAATAAAAAAGTTTGATTCTTTCAACCATAAGACACCTAATAGCATTTTAAATTGTTTTAGTTTCGTTCCTAAAACAATATCCGAAGATGAAACCATGGTTATTAATGAATGAATTCCAGGAGATATCCTAAATCCAAATACATTAACAAATGAACAATTAAAAGAGATAGGTAATAAATTGATTACTCTTCATAATTCGAAATTAAAGTTTTATAAGGAAAATCAAATAGCTAGAAGGTTTAAGGTTTATCGCGAAACAATATCTAAGTTAGGTCGTAAAATTCCAATTTTAGACAAACATTACAAAAAAATTAACTTATTTTTAAAAAATATTGATAATTCAGCTCCTGTTCATAATGATTTATGATTATTTAACTTTATCGACAATGAAAAAGGGATATTTATAACAGATTGAGAGTATGCAACAATGGGCGATGTACATTTTGATTTAGCATATTTTATTGAATCATCAAATCTTAGTAAGGAACAGGAAAAAATATTTTTGGATGCTTATGGAGATGATTTTGAACATAAATATTTACTTGCTCATAAAATTATAGTTAATGCATTAATTGTTTTATGAATAAATAAACATGCAATAAAACCATTTGATGACAAACTTTATCTAGATAGGGTTGATAAGTTAATAGTTGAATATGATAAAGAATATAAGGCAAATTTATAAAGAAGATCTATGTATTTAGAAGAAAAAAACAATCATATTATTGATAATTCGCATTTGTTTGAAATTGAAAGAATGTTTGAAATGATTAGAACTACTTTTGATGAAGAAGTTGCAAAGAGAATTTCTCATGTCAGTTTTTATCGTCATGAATTAAATAAGACATATTTTATTGCTAAGTATAATAATCTTTGAGTACAAATAAGAATACCTAAACATAAATTTGATGCTGAATGTGAGAATGAATTTATTGTTATTAAACATTTTAAGGATTATATTTTTGCTAAAGACGGAATATATATAAAAAAATGATTTCCGGGCGAAGATTTATTTCATATAAAATTTAAAAAGGTCACTATTTATTCAATATTTAATTGTGTAAAGAGTTTTCATGAGTGTAATATTGAGGTGCAAAAATTTAATTGAAATAAGTTTATTATTCAAGACAAAAAATATCATGAATTGCTTCATAAGTACAAAAATGAAGAACAAGTTTTGAGCCATAACAATATCCAAAAACATAATATTATAGTTAACAAGTATAACTTTGTTAAGTTGGTGGATATGGATAGCGTATCTCTTAACTCCCCATATTTTGATTTTGTACTACTGCACATTAACATTGGAATTGATAAAAAAATGATTATTGACTATTTTAATTTAGACAAGGATGTTTTTGATGATTACATATATTTGGTTAATACATACCGCGAGGCAGAATATAAGAGTGATTATCGTTATTTAACAATTAATAAGGATATAATTCCTGAGTCCCTAAATGTATATAAAACTAGAACCTCAATAATTAACAACAAATTTATTGTGCATAAGCACCACAATCAATTTGATAACCGTCTTAAAATTAAGACAATTGAAGATTTTTATTTTGTTCCAACTTTTATTTATGAAGATGAGAATAAAATTATTTGAAGATGGCTAACTAGAAAGGATAAATTTCAATTAACTCATAGAACTATTAAGATATTGGCTAAAATTATGAGAACCTATCATGATTCAAATGTTCAATTCCCTAACTACATATTGTATGAAAAAATAAAGTGATATTTGGATAATGTAAATAAAAAAGATTTAGTTATTGAAATTGGTAGTAATGATCTCATCTCTCAAATTGTAAATTGAATAAAAGAAATTGAGATTGATGCAAATTGTCATAATAATCTTAATTTTGAAAATATTTTATGAGATGATAACCAAGGTATTTATGTGATTGACTGATCAATTGCTTATCGCAGTTCTAGATATTTAGATATTGCATTTATGTTTGAAAATTTAAAAGTTAATAAAAATATTGAGGAACAATTTTGACGATCATATAATAAACATAAACCACTAGATTTTTATAGATATCGTATTATGGCATTATTTGTTCATTATTTGCAAAATAAGGTTTTAAATAATGATGATAAATTAGTTAGAAATATAGCTAATAGAATTAAAGAAATTTTAATTGAAGATAAGAGCTAAAACATATATAGGAGTAGTTAATGAGAAAGAATAACAAAAAAATCGAGTCTAAAGGTGATATGAATAATTCTTTATCGGCAAAACCTAAAAAGAATATTAAAAAACTATTGACAACTATTTTTATGTATTCTGGAATAATTGCATCAATTGGTGTAATTTCTGGTGTTTCGATATTTTATTCAACAAATCAGTCGAGAAGTGTAAATTACTTATATGATAGCGAACGTGATGTTAAATTCGAAAAGAGCAAAAAATCTGAAAACAACACAATTTCAACATTTGTGCTTGAAAAGGAAATACCAGCAAGCGAATTGTTTGATTTGGACAAGAAAGTTGAAATATCGAATCAAAATGGAGAATATGGAGTTCATCTTTTGACAAACTACTCGTTTTATAAGACTGGCTATAATTTAGATAGTTATTTTGATAATAAGAAATTTGTGTTTGCTTTAGATAAAAATTCCGATAAGGAAATTTCAGTGGTGAAGCTGCAAGACGAGTTTAAAAAATTTAAAGATAAAAATAAATATGACATTGATTTTAAATATTTTATTCAACAATTAACTAGTTTAAAGCTAGCTGTTTCATATTATTTTACTATGAACAATAAAACATTTTTTATTGAAAATAAGAAGAATGTTACTGGTTTTGAAATAAAGACATTATTTTCTAAAATACACGAATACTTTAGAAATGTTGTGGCAAAAAAAGAAATTAAGAATGAAGACTTTATTTTCAAAATAAAGGTTATCAATAAAAACGGAATAATAGATAAGGTGAAATTTTTAGTGAAATTTTCATTTGAAACAATAGAATCTAAAAACGATTCGAAGCAAGAAAAAAAGAATTAAAAAGCAAGGTAAATATATCAAAACAATCTTAGCATGTAAACAAAAACCTCTTAATTAAGGTGGTTTTTTGTTTATCATTTCTAAAATTTTATTTTTTCATATATGAAAATATAGTGCTTATTTTTTTGATGTCTATGCTATATAAATAATAAAATGTTCATAAAAAGAATAAAAACCAAAAAATATGTTTTTTGTTGTTTTTGTTGATTTTTATCATAAAAAAGTTTTTATCTAAGCAATATATATATATATAATACTTAGTATATTATAGAGGTGATATATGGCTAAAAATTTGAATAAAAAAAGACGTAATGTATTATATGCAATGGCTGGATCGGCAACATTAATGACTGCTGGGACGTGAACATATATTCTTTTGGATTCGCATTTAAAAAATCAATTGGATTTAAAACAAAACTATTTTTACTTAAAGGACATATTAAAAAAACAATCCGATTCTTTATATAATGATAGCTCTCTTAAAATTGAAGTGCAAGCATTTCTAAAAAATGCTTATTTCAATAAGTATACAAAACAAAATCAAGAAAAGATTGCTTTACTGATTAATAAGGTAATAGCAGAAAACAAAAAGGATATAGAAGAAATAAAAAATCTTGCTGATAAGATAGTTTCAAAATCTCTTAAAAATATTGAAAAAAATAAAGCAGATGAAATTAATTCATTAGAACAAAAAATCTACACAAAGAAAGAAGTTGTGGACTTTATAAAATATGAAAATGAAATTATTTTGTTAATTAAGAAGGTTGTTCTAATCGATAAAAATAAAGCTAAAGAATTTTATATAGAACTAGATAAAGTAGCAAATAATGAAGATTTAGCTAGACTAAAATCTAATATTTTGTTATATCTTGCTAAACGTGGTGAACGGGGAACGTTTGAAAAAATTAAGGAAGATTTAATTGAAGAAATAACAAAAAATTCTAATTTTAGTAGTGAAGAAAAGGCAGACTTAATTAATAAAATCAAGGATACAAAATCATTAAATTACATCGAACTTATTAAACAAAAAATAGCCACACTGGATACTCTTTCAGCCTTGTCTTACGGATTGGAAAGAAATAATTTGGTTAAAAAAGCAAAGGATTCAACGACAATTGAACAGCTTAACGATATCAATAACAAGATTGAAAAAATATTGAATGATAAAAAGAAAAAACTTTTGGACCTTGTATCAAAATTGATTGTCACAAGAACGAAAAACTATTTTTATAACAAGCAAAATAAGGCAATAAATCAAAATGAAATTGAAGCCTTAATTAAGACCGTAGAAAATGAAATATTTTTTGAAAAAGTGTTTAATACATTTGACAGAGCAAAGAAAATTAATAAAAATGAAGCTCAATTTTTGTTATCAAGAGTATCCGATCAATATATAAAAAAAATGTATGGAGCCTTGTTAAAAAGTGATAATTTTGATCTTAAACAAATAACGGATATTAAAGATAAATTCTTTCAGGCTTTAGAGTTTGAAAATAAAGCTGATTTTATCGCAATAATTAATAGTTCCTTGATACAGAAAATTAATGATAGTTCAATTTTATCTCCTATGATCGAAGAATTAGTTAATAAGGTAAACAATTTAGATAATAAAAATTTAGATGAAGTTATGGTTGAAGTAAACGATACAATAGCTCTTTCTATTTTGCAAGCAGAAGCTAAGGATTTGATTAAAAGACTAAATATTTCAAATTTCAAGACTGCTATAGAACAAAAATTAAATACCGAAATTCATAATCCTTCACAAATTTTTGATGTTATTAATCAAATAAATACTTATATTAAGGATTTTAAGGATCATGTTCAACATAAGGCCGATAAAATAGAAAATTCAACAACAAGGGATAAATTTAATGATGAATTAATTAAAGCAGAAACAGAGAATGAAATCAAAAAGATAGAAAAAGATATTGATGCATTATTAGCAAATACAGAAGATTTGAGAAAAGTTGCTTCAGAAATAGTTATGCGTCTTGCACAAAGTGACAAAAAGTCTAATTTCGAATCCATAATTGCTAATAAATCAAGCACTGAAAATGACCTGCGTAACATTATAACCGAGGCCCAATCTATATTAGAAAAGGCAAAGAATGAAGCATTAATGAGCGTTTCAAAATCATATAATTCTTCACAATATCATGTTTTTAAAGAGAAAATTAATGCTGAAAATACTACGCAGGATGAGTATAAAAATATCGAAATTGAAGCATTGAAATTATTTAATGATATGAAAAAGCATCTAATAAATGAACTTGGCTCATTAAGTTTTAGTATGCAATTAAGCGATTCGATAAATGATGAAATAAATGAAGCCACGAATATTTATCAGCTAAATGTTATACTAGAAAAAATCAAAGCATATTTGATTAACAATAAAATTAAAGATGTTGGCCAACGCGAAAAACAAAATGATTTAGTCAAGAAAATTAATAAATCCTTAGATATCGCATTGGATGAAATAAAGAAAATTATTGTTGACTCAGAGCTTATTATTGCTTTGGAAGCAGGGGACGAGATTGAAATTATTAAATCTGAGATTAATAGGCTTCCTTATCCTTCTGGTAAAGATGCTCCTGCAATAAAAGAAATGATTAATGAGATAAATAATATTGAAAATGATTCTACATTAGGTCAAAATCAAAAATTAGAAAAAATTAAAAATATAGCTTCAATAATTAATAGTTTAGCTGATAAAATAAATCGCTATAAGGATGATATTAAAAAAGTAAATCCGCAAAAACAGACACGTTTAAACAATAAACTTGATAACTCTAATTTTTTACCTCCAAATAATAATGAATTTGATGAACTTAAGAGAATAATTCAAGATGCTAAAAATGAGGATAAAAATGAGGCAATTGCTGAAATAGAAAAACTTAATTTATTGACATCTGATCAATCTAAAGAGTTTAAAGAAAAAATAAATGATAGTACTTTTAAAACATATGATGAAATTCAAAAAGTAGTGGCAAACGCTAAGTTGCAAAATCAAAAAAATAAATTAATTAACGAGGTCAAGAAATTTGAATATCCGCATAAGGATAAAGCCCCGGCAGTTCTTGAAATAATTTCTCAAATTGAAGCCTTACAAGATTTGCAACAAGTAACCAATTACCAATCCATAATCGAAAAAATAAAAAGAAATATTGCTATTGTTAATACAAAACTATCTAATTTGCTAGTAATTTCTAATGAAATAAAAGAAAAATTTGATGAAGCAAATACAGATGAAGAATTTGATAATTTAAATACTTTGGTTCAAAATGTACTTGATAACCAATCAAATAAATTAGCGCTTGATAATAAGGTAGAATCTCTCCCATATCCAAAAAGCGATGGCGTTTTTAACATTGGAAGCAATGATGCCCCAGCTATTTCCAAGATTAAAAGTTATTATACTGATTCGAATGGTGTTGGAATTTCTGAAAAAATTACTGAAATAGATAACAAAATCATTAATATAACAATTAACATTGAATCAAGTAAACAAGCTATTAATAAAATATCAAAAAAGAATCAATTAGAACTTTGAAACAAATTAAGAGATTCTTACACCGATCAAGAATTTAATGAATTAATTAAAAAGATTGCTAACGCACATGCTAGCGATGTGGTCGAGGCGAAGGCAGAAATAACTAAGTTAACCAATTTAAGCCAAGAATTAGTTAGTGCATTTAATGCTAGAATAGAGGCTAATGACGACTATGAAAATATAAAAAAGATAGTCAATGAGGCAAGGTTAAAAGATAAAAAAGAAGAAATTAAGAAACTAATTTCAATGAGCGACTATGTTAATGATAGTGATTTAGATGTATCGATTAAAAATAATTTTAATACAACAAAAGCTCAATTCGATAATGTTATTGATCAAATAGTTATTGATGATAATTCTTATAATCAAATTAAGGAGCAAACTAAAAATTTTGTTGCCGAACTTCATAAGGCTAGAGACTCAATTGATTCTTTAAGCTTGCAAGATGTTATTGATGTAAATAATGTTAAATTTGAACTTAAAAAGTTAATTACCACAATAATTAATAAAAGTGATCTTGAAAAAGTTGAGGTCGAGATTGCTAAATATAAGTTAAAAAAACAAATTTTAGAACTTGATTATTATAAGGATACTCCTCAGCCAGCCCCTGCAACTATCATATTGAATTCGAAGATTGATTTAGCTAAAAATAGTAATGAAATTGAAGTACTAGAAAACCTGATTAAATCAATTCCAGAAAAAATTAAAAGAGCAAAGGAAGCAATTGAGAGTTTAGATAAAAGTCCATTAAAAAATAATATAGCACAAAGAAAACAAGCTTTAAAGGAGGAATTAAATAGATCTGTTGATAAAAATAACTTTGATCTTTTGTTGAAAAACATTAATGCAGCAAAAAATGAAAATGAGTCTCAATATCGACAATCTCGGAAACAAAATTTAATTGAAAAAGCTAAAGGATTAGAATACCCATCAGTTAAATCAGAACAATCTGAAGCAATTACTTCAATTATTAAAAAGATTGAAGTTGATTTTAGTACTATGTCTAATGATACAAATTTATTAAATAATAAATGAGCACGAGAACTGGAAGAAATTGAGAAAAATATTTTTAATTCTAAAGGAATTTTGGGAAAAATAAATCCTAAGCATTTAGATAATTTAAATATAGAATTCAATAAGGCTGATGAATCAAATAAATTTGAAATATTTAACAAAAAAATTAATCAAGCATTACAAGAAGATAAACAAGAAATAATACAAAAAATTAAAGATTTATCTAATCTTGATAAGACAACAAAATCTTCTGAATTAATCAAAAAATTAGATAACAAATCATACAATGAAATGGTTGCGGTTTTGAATGAAGCCTACATAATTGATCTTATTGCTAAGATTGACAAATTACCTTATCCTTTAAGTAACGCCAAAGCTAAAATTATTTTAAAATCACAACTAAACAATATAACAAATGAAAATAGTTATTACTTAAAACTAAAGGAACTTAGCGAACTAGAAGTAGCTATTAATAACGCTAAAAATAGAATAAATTCTCTTTCTTATCCAATAGAACCTAGTTTGGCTAAGAAGAAATTAAATGATAAATTAGATGAGTCAATTAATAAAGACCAAATAAATAAATTAGCTAATAACGATTTAAAAATCAAGATAGAAAAATATAAGGAATTAATTGAAGGCATTAAGTATCCTATTTCAGTTGAAAATCAGGCAAAATTACTTGATGAATTGAGTTCTCTAACCAATGAGCAAGAAGAAGAAGTTTTAAAACTAAATATATATAATGCAAAACGTGAAACCGCCTATAAATTAATTGATGGACTAACCGATTTAGATAATCTAGTTAAAGAAACTAAAAAGCAAGAAATAACCCAAAAAATATCTGGAAATAGTTTGGATTTACAACAAGAGTTAACTGATATTAATGCAAAAATATTTGAAGCTCAAAAACAAAATTCCAAGCAAAAGATTCAAAAAATACCGTATCCTATTAATGATGTGACTTCACAGAATTCAAGAAATTTATTTAATACAAAAATTGATTCTGTTCAGAGCGAAGAGGGCTTGTATCCTATTAATAATATTTTAGATTTATTAAAAAATGAAATAACCACAATAAATAATGAGGTTTCACTGATTGTAGATGCCTTTCGGAAAGATAAAATAAATAAGTTAATTAACGGTGTTACTGACATAAAAAATCTTGAGAACATTAGATTAGAATTACTTAGGGCCAAAGCAGCTGATGTCATTGATAATTTAGTTGATTTATCTACCAAACAAAAAGAAGACTATAAAAGTGAAATAGATAAAAAAACTAATGATATTGACATTAATTTAGTAGTTGAATCTGCAAAGTTACAAAATAAAAAAGAAGAAACATTTAAGTTAATTGATCGGGTTTCTTATCCTAAGAAAAATAATGATTTTGTTGCTAAGTCAATTAAGAAAATTAAGGATGAAGTTCAAGCTTTAAATAACAATAGTGAAGTTACAATAAAGAAGCAAGAGATACAAACATTTGATACTAAGCTCAAAGAATTGATAGAATTAGCAAAAACTATTGAATATAGCGAAAGCAATTCGCATGCACTAGTTAAAATTTTGGAAGGTTTTGATTCTGCAACCTCAGTTGCTGAATTAGAACAAATTCTTCCTAAAAGTTGACCTCAGCATATTAAAACACTCAAGAAATTGGCTGAGAAGTACTTTGGTATTAATTCTTATTTTGTAACTAATAAATTAGGTCATACATATCCTCAAAAGAGCGCAAGTGATAGCGGAGGTTTGAGTTTGCAAGAATTTTGTCAACTATTAATAACCGAATTTAAAAAACAAGCAAAGATTAAAATTGATAGTTTATTAGTAGCTGATGAAGGTAAAAAACAACAATTGCATAAGCAAATTAATGATATCTTAGTTGATGGTATAATTTTTGCTATAGATCAAGATATTTTTGAAAAACCGCATCAAATTATTAATAAAGCTATTGCTGATGATGCGATTGAATTTATTCAAAATCTTGCTTATCCACAAGATAGTAATTCCGCCCAATCAAAAGCAACAATTAAAACTCAATTAGTTGATTCGTTTAAGATAAATCAAGTTATTTTGGTCAATGAAGAAGTCACAATTTTGCATGATAAATTAAGGAAATATAAAGAGCAGGTTGATGACTTAAATAGCCTGATAAATTTGATAACAGATATTACTAAAAAAATGTTCTACAATGATTTGTTTTCAAGAGCAGATAACTTAGAAAAACTAAAGGAACTTAAAAATAAGATCAAGCGGTATGTTGAGCTACAAAGAGATATTTTATCCATTATTGATCTCGAAAAAAATGAATTTGACATTAGTTATGGTGGCAAGGCGGAAGATGTTTTAGATGTAAATCAAAACATAGTAGGTTTAAGAGAAAAATTATTAAACTATATCTTTAGCGCTAATAATCAATCTGAAATAATGCAGTTAAAATCTATTGTTAGTGAAGTAAAGGCCGCATATGATAAGTTAAAAATGTTATTTGTAAAAAGAGATACATTAATGATGTCAGTATTTTTAAAGCAAATCAAAGAGGCTATTGGCGTGGGTTCAATTGAGACCATAATGAATAATGCATCTGAAGTTAAAAAGAAAATGGATGTATTTTGAAAAAAGACATCCCCTTATATCGGTTTTTATATTTTTGATCATAGAGACAAACTTTTAGAAAACGCTGCCAAGCCCGATAATGAAAGAATAATTGACGGCACAAAATTCAAAACATTTGATGAATTCATTAAACATATAAGAACTCAAACTAATCCAAATGAATTGCAGAGCATAATTGAACAGGTGGTTCCTTTATATCATGGTGTTATTGATTATTTATTGATTGCCAAAGATAATCTAACTCAGGCTGCTCATAAGTATTATAGGGATGAAATTCTTAAAGCAACTACGAAGCAACAAATTGAGCTCCAAGTTAATGATGCTAAAATATTTAATCAAAAAGTACTTGAATCAAGAAATAAACTAGCCCAAATTGGAAAGGTTGGGAATAGAGCTAAATTAATGATGGAAATTGAAAATGCAAATAATGCAAGCAATATTCAAAATGTGTTGAATAAGATAGAACGATTTAGAAATCAATTTAGCAATGCTGCTTTAAAACTTAACGAATATAAGTCACTAAATGAAAAAGAAGAAATTAAGCTTAGAGATTTTGAAACGAGATTAGATAAATTGCAAGAAGCAGATACTTCGTCGCAACTGGCAAATGAAATTGAAGTTGAAATTGCAAGAGCAAAAGCAATTGCACAAGTAAAGCAATTGATTTTTCTAAATATCAATCAACAAAATAAATATATAATCCTACTTAGACAAGAAGAAATAAATTATTTAAATTATCATGGTGAAATAACTAGGTTAACAAATGAAGCTAAGCAATTTAATGAAAAAGTGAAAACTGCCAAAGACATTCTTTCTTTATTTGCTAAGGATAGTAACAAAACGACATTTAATAAAACAATTTCAAATGCTTTGGATATCCAAACAATGCAAAACATAATAGTTCGAATTAATGATTTTAAAATTAAGTATAACGAATCTAAAGAGTTGGTTGAAGCCTATAAAAATCTTAATAACAAAGATGCTACAAGGTTTGATCAATATAATAAAAAACTTGACGCTATCCAAGATGGTGATGAAGCTAACTCTTTGATAAATGAAATTAAATCTGAATTTAAGAGTAAATTAAAATTAATTATTAATAATATTCCTTATCCAAATAAGAATAGTAGTGAGGCGCAACATTCAATTAATGTATTAAGTGTAGGTGTTGATAATTTAAATACAATTGATCAATTTATAAATAAAGCAATTGAATTAACCGAACTTAATGATGAGATTAACAAAAAGGCTCCGCAAGTTGATTTACTACAATATAGTGAAAATAATGCATTTGCAAAACAAGCAATCAAAACTGAATTAAATAAAGCAACAACTATACTCCAAGTAAAGACTGCTTTTCCAGATGATTGAAGTCAAAAAGTTGCTTATTATAAGCAAGTGTTAGAAAAATATTTTGAAGCACAAAATAAAACGAATCTTGCAGCAAGATTTAATAGAACCCACCCTAAATCTTCTGACCATACGGTTAGTGAATTGGAAAAACAATTATTGCTAACAATGAAAGTATTAGCTAAAAATCATATCAACACTTTCAAACATTTAGGTGATTCCAAAAAAGTGTTTATAGCAAGAATCGATGCTATAAATGGCTTTCCAGACGAAAATAGGATGCAACAAGTTGCTTTAATTTATATTGAAGCAGTTAAGGCGAATTACAATAATTTCATTGATAAATTAGCTTTACCTAATGATAACCATAATCAAGCAAACTCCTTGAATTCAAAGAATAACTTAAAGAATATTTTGGTTAATAGTTTTACAAAAATAAGTACTAAAATTAATAATCATCAAGAAGTGCAAGCATTGGAAAGCGAACTAAATAATCTCAATGAATTGGTTAATAATATTAAGACTAAAATTCAAAATATTGATGTAGCAACCAAAACATCCGTTTGAAATGAAGAATTTTCAAAAGCTGATACATCAGAAAAATTAAGATTATTACTTGCTAAAATAAATAAATTTGACCAGGTTTTAGAAAAGATTAATAGAATTACGGATTTACAATCATCTGATGTTGGAAGCGGTAATGAATTAGTTCATAGTCAACAAGTAAATGAAGAATTGTCTAAGCTTCGTGAATCTTATAAGGATAAGTTGGGTATAACAAAAGAAAATGATATTGATAAATTAAATCAATTTGTAGAAAAGGCAAATGAAGTGGTTAGATTGCTAAAAGATTCATTTAAAACCGATTTATTAGTAGAAAAAGCTTATATTAAAAAGATTGCATCTGCAGGCGATGCAGCACAGCTAGAAGAAATTAGAAATGATCTTCGAGAGTACAAAAGAGAGTTGACGAGATTTTGAAGTAGTTCTGAGAATCTTGAAAAATATATAAGAGACAACAAGGGCTTACTAAGCAAAAATGTTCTTAATGGAATTAAACGATATGAAGAGTTAGTTAATGATGCAAGAACATTTAATAGTGCAGCGGAGTTAAAGAAATTTAACGATTATACAATTCCTTTATATCATGGATATATTGATTATTTAATAATTGATAAAAGCGGAATACCTAAATCAGTATTAAATATCTTTAACCAAAGAGTTCAATTAGCTCCTGATAAAAATACAATTGAAAATGTTATTATTCCTGAGCTAAGATCATATCAAAGAAAACTAAGTGATTTAAAAACAATGATTAATAAACTAAAAAGTAATGATTCAAAATCAAAATATAACGGTATGTTAGATGATGCTGATTCCTTAACTAAATTAGAAAATATTATATCAAATGCTAGAAAAGAATTAATTGTACAAAGGGTTGAAACTAGATTAAAACAGTTAAAAACAAGCAATTCTGATCCAGAAAAAAATAAGAAGCAAATTCTTAATGCTCCTGAAGAACAATATATAAAGGAATTTAAACAAAAGATTGAAAGAGCTTCTAACGTACAACAAGAAGAACAAATTGAACGTGAATTTATTTTTAGCAGATACTATGAATCAAAGCGTCTTTACAGTGTGCTCAATTCACTTGAGTTCATAGGCGAAATTCTTATTAGCAAAGCAAAAAAATCTTTAAATCCTAAATATATTAATTTAATTAATAAATTTAAAGAAAAGGATTTTATTAAAGGATTTAAAAATAACGGCGAAACAAAGTATCAAAATAATTATACATATACAGAATCAAATAGTTCGGATAGAACACTAGCGCAATTTGCACATATGTGAGTTCAAATTAGCAACGATCAAACTGGATATTTTAATCAGCAGGACACTAAAGATATATTCAGCGCCGCTACGCAATGAAAACCAAATTTATATAATGACAGTTATGTTCAAAATCATAAATGAAATCAATTTCCGCTAGACAATTACTATAATTTAATTGATCAGGCAATTAGTTTAGCTAAAAAAGATAAAAAACTTACGAGTATAGAGGATTTATATGCAACTGTAGATACCATTGCAGGATTTGGCTTTGCAAAATTTAAGGAAAATCCAAGTAAAGATGGAATTTTTTCCGTTGCTGCTTTATTAGATAATGCAAGAACTCATCAAGAAGTTAAAGGAAATGAGTACCTTGTAGCTGCTTTTGTAGGTGGAGCAACAACATACGATTATTTCCGTAGGCAAAATAAAAATAGTAATTTATTGACGCATTACGATTTAGGTTGGAAAATATAAAAAAATGATTTATGCTTTTTTTAAAAAAGAATAAGAATAATTCAAAATATTAATAAGTTTGTAAGTTATTTTAGTAGTGCAAGCAAATTCAAAAACTAAAAAATCAAGAAGTTTTTAGCCTTATCATTGATTTATCTTTGTAGATAATCAATATATTAGTGGGGGTTAATGATAAATATTGAGCAAAATAAAGAATTTGTTATTGCTCAAAATAATTTTAAAAAATGCCATAAACAATTGTTTTAATGAAAAAAATATTATATTTGGATTGTGATTATCTATTTTATTGATCGGGATGCATTTATTGCAAGACGGATGTGCATAATGAAACGCTTTTATGCTACCTTTATTTATATTACCACTTTTTGCAATTGCCTGGATTCTTATATTTGTGATAGAACATTACTATTGGTATAAAAAGAAATATTGATATAAAAAAATGCTAGTGCAAAAAATATAGAAGAAAATAATGATGTGTAGTATGAATGTGGATTTTTAAAATAAGACATTATAATTTTTGCTGCTTTAAATAGTTTTTTAGCAAAAATGTTTTTTGCAATAACTTTGATATTAATTTTTTATAAAAAATAAACCTATATTGATGTATACAGTTTAAAAATCTAGACAAATTAATGTCTAGATTTTTGTTATTAAAAGGAATTAATTATGAAAAAAATCGAATTTTTTTAAAAATCCAAAATAATTTTACACAAGAGAAAAATTATAAAAATGTCAAAAACAAGAATTAAATTTTAAAAAAGTTTAAAAGAATAGTTTTAAGGTTTAAAAATTTTATTTTTTATATTTTCGCTATTTTTTTTTTTTTTTTCAAAAAGCATAAAAAATAATTTAAAATTTTCGCGTATCTATCGGTAAAAACTAGATAGAAAAATCCATTAGTAAATAAAAGAATAAATTTGTAGATTCGTTTAAAAAATAAGCGTTATTTTATTTTCGAATATCAAATATTAATATAAATTGCTAATAAAAATGAAAAGGAGAATATATATGCAAGATGGAAATGTTTCGCAAGAAGAAAGAAAAAATAGAAAAAGGAAAGCATTAGCTATTGCACTTCCGCTTATTTTTGGAACGGGCGTTGTTGTTGGCGCTTTGCTAGGCGGAATTAGGATAGGTCAATCCTATCAAATGAAGAAAGAAACTGTGCTACCAGCGAAAGAAACTAAACCTTCAATGGATAGACAAAATAGTGTGGTTTTAAAAGAAGAAGTTCCATTTCAACCAGAATTATTTAAAGATTTAAAAGATAATACTAAGGTTTTAAAAATAACAAATAAGGATGAGTTAGAATATAACGAGATCAAGGTTGTTGATAAAAATTTCATTAAACAATTAAAAGATGAAAAATATATTATTAACGATCCTAGTGCTGAATTATACATTCTACTAAAATATAAGTACAAAGGCGAGGATAAACCAACCTTAAAATTTTTTGCTCTTAATTATGATGTTAAGGAACTTAATGAACAATATAATTACTTTAAAGAAAAATATAAAGATTACTACCAAAGTGACTATAGATTTAGCAAGTTTCTTAATGATAATTCAGAATTTAATGATGAAAAATTCAAAATCTCAGACGGCTATTATAAGGCAGAATACTTAAATAATATTTTTAAGAATAAAATACTGCCAATTTATCTAAAAGATGTTGAAGAAGTTAAAAAAGCGGGATTGAGACATTATTATAATACCGAAGCATTTATAGAAAGATATGAGCAAAGTGTCAGACAACAAATCAGCCAGCATTATTATAATCCATATGACCCGTCCCCACTTTATCCTAACGAACTTAAAAATGTTTTTGTTTTTAATGATAAATTAAAAAAAGTTCTAGAAAAGGATTATAACGACAAAGGACTTTATTGAAATTATGAAAAATTTATTATTAATAGACAATTAGTCAAAAATCTTGATACACCTTTATTAAAAAGATTTTTAACACTTTTATATACCTATTTTAATAGAAACAATTATGTTTATAACTTTACTAATCCTTTAACTTCTCAAGAAAATATTGAAGAAAAATATCAAAAACTTTATACACCACAAACAACGTTTTTTGATGAACTAAAAAAAGCGTTTTTAGATTTACAACTAGAGTTAAGAATACAAAGATATGGTTTATATGATGATAATTTAAATATTGATATGCCTAAATTGCAAAAATTTTATGATTTACATGATTTGTGATGGGAAAATAAGGAAACATTTAATAAACAATTGATTGACTTTTTATTATCTGCCAATAAATTAATAGACGTTTATAATGACAAGGTTCAAAACGGTAGCCTTGGTAAAGAATATTATGAAAAGTTTTTATTATATCCAATCGAAAAAAATTCACATTATGATGTTGTTAATATTTTATTAGATAAATTCCTTTCGACTGATGCTAATTATCAAACCGTAAAAACTAGAATTGATTTGCTTGGAAAAATTGATGAATTAGTGAATAATTTTAAAAATGATTTGGCTAATGCATTTAAGGATTTAAATATTGAAACTAAAACAAAAGAAATAACAAATTATTATCTTCAAACATTTATAAAAGATATCGATACAGATAAAACTCTTCTTGAATCACAAAACAGTCTTGAAATTTATTTTGAAGATAAAATTTTAGATTTAACAAATCATTACAATTTAGATTTTGAGGATTTTATTAAAAATATTGCTTAAAATTATGGGATTTAATATTACCATTGTATTAGTTTGCTAGAAACAATCAAAAAAATAAGGTACAACCCATTAAAAAAGGTTGTGCCTTATTTTTGTTTTTATTAATAAATATAAAATTAGTTATTATTACCTTCGATCTTTTTTACAGCCTTAGCAACCCCAGATTTTTTATAAGAGCCAGCTACTCATTTGGCTTGAATTTTAATGTTTTTTAACGCATTATTCATAGCGATAAATGCCCCTACATAAGGGATTGTTGAAGTGTCATTACCCGAGTCTCCAAAATGTACAGTTTCAATTGGATTAATATCAAGAAGTCTGCAGACATAATCTATTGCTTTTCCTTTTCCTGCGTTTATGTCATTAATTTCAATCGCATAACCCTTTGAAACAATATGAAGTGAAAGGTTTCTGAATTTCTTGGCCAATTCTTCAGCTAACATTCTTATATATTTTTTGCTTCCGCCAAAGGTAATGATTTTTGTGGCATTAGTAATATGAGGAATATCATCATAAGTTTTTTGAATTAAATTTTTAATTCAAGGTCTGAATAACTTTAGTTTAGAGGATGTACCGTAGATTGTGTTACCACTATTGAAAATGAAAAATAATTTTTTTTCTTTTAGAATTTCAACAATAGACATTACAGTGTCTTTTTGAATTTCGTTTTTTAATATGGTTTCACCATTTGAATCAACAATCAAACCACCATTTTGACATATTACATATGGCGAATTTGTTTGTTTAGCTAAATTAAGAACAAAATCTGATGCGTAACGTCCAGTGGCAATGATGAAAGGTATTCCCGAGTCGTTTTTGCTTTTAACTATTTCAAAATTTTCTTTACTTAGTCCTTCTTTTGTTTTAGGTAAATCTAATAATGTACCATCTAAGTCTGTAAAATAGGCTTTTGGTTTAAAATTAATCATATTTTATTTAGTTGTTAAATTTTTTAATTAATTCTTCAGCAGGCATATATCCTTGTGAAGTATTAATTAATTTTCCATCAACATAGAAGAACAATGAAGGTATGCTTGATACGTTCATTTCACGTGCAAAATCACGATTTTGATCAATATCAAAGTCAAAAACATTAATTCCTTCATTTTCTGTGCCTAAACGTTGGATTTCTGGGCCTATCATTTGGCATGGTGGACATCAAACCGCTCTAAAAGCCAAAACCGCTTTGCCTGTCAAGTGATCGTCGTTTAATTCGTTTTGTAGTAATTTCTTGTACATATTTAATCTCCGTTCATTTAGTATGCTCTAGCAAAAATAACAACTTTATCAGTTTTTTTGTTTGTATAGAAACAATTTTCATACTCTGGCAATATATTGACATTAAAAGGTATGCACCGTGTTGAAGCTCCGGTTTCTTCCTTGATTTTATCTTCATCATCGCCGTTGCCATTAAATTTAGTTATAACTCAATACCCATCTTCAATCAGTTTCTTGAATTCTGTATAGTTTGAAGCTATTCTTATATTGTTAGTTAATCTCTTTTTTGCTTCACTTAATAGGTTATTTTGTATATCTACCAATAACATTTGAGTTTTATTTATTGCCTCATCAATAAAGACACTGATCTTTTCGAGTGTATCTCTTCTGACAAGTGTAACCTTATTTTCATTTAGATCTCGAGGACCTATTTCAATTCTTAAAGGTGTACCATGAATTTCGGAATTGGCAGCCTTATACCCTGCACTTTTATTAGTTTTATCTATTTTTGATTCTATATTTAATTCATTTAGTTTTTCATGAATTTGTTCAGCAACATGTGCCACTCTTGGATCTTTCGAGGCAAATAATTCAAGAATGTCGACTTTTATTTGAGCAATTTTAGGTGGAATAATAATTCCTCTATCATCGCCATGAGTCATTATTAACGCGCCTAGCAATCTTGTCGAAACACCTCATGATGTTCCATAAGCATTTTCGAGTTTGTTTTCCTTATTTTTGAATGTGATATCAAATGCTTTTGTGAAATTTTGGCCCAAATAATGACTTGTTCCAGCTTGCAATGCTTTGCCATCCTTCATCATTGCTTCAACAGTAAAAGTATAATTGGCGCCGGCAAATTTCTCGTGCTCGGTTTTTTGCCCCTTAACAACAGGTATTGCTAGATATTCTTCAATAAAGTTGGTGTATACATCTAACATTTTCTTAGTTAGTTCCTGTGCTTCTTGTGAATTAGAGTGTAGTGTATGACCTTCCTGTCATAAAAATTCTCTTGTTCTCAAAAAAGGATTTGTTGTTTTTTCCCATCTAAGGACATTGACTCATTGATTGTAAATTAAAGGTAAATCATTGTATGATTCAACCTCGTTTTTAAAGAAATCGCCGAATAAAACTTCACTTGTTGGTCTTATATAGAATTTTTCATTAAGTTTCTTTCCACCAACTTCAGTGATTGTTGCTAATTCTGGATTGAAACCTGCAATATGATTTTTTTCCTTCGCTAATAAACTTTCTGGAATCAAAAGAGGTAGGTTGACATTTTGAACACCTAAGGTCTTAAATTTTTTGTCAAGGATAAGGCGAATATTATCTCAAATTCCAAATGATAATGGTTTGAATATAATCGAACCTTTCGAAGAGCCATAAGCCATTAAGTCGCCATTTTGTATGACATCGGTATATCACTTTGCAAAATTCTCTTTTTGAGTTGTAATTTTTTCTAGTTTTTTCACAATTTATAATTTTATAGTTTTTTTTGTTTTTGTATTTTTATTTATAAATAAAAACAGCCAGATAAGCTGTTATATTAAATCATCAAAAATATCATCGCCGGTTGCTACAGTAGGAATATCAAAGTTTCTAGCAACAATATTACCAGCTGTTCCTAATCCTTTTAGCGACCCTAAAACTTTCGGATGCATGAATGATTTTGAATAAACTGTTAAAGGTAGAGCTTCTCTAGTATGGTCTGGTCCAAAGGTTGGGTCATTACCATGATCAGAAGTCATAATTAATAAGTCATCTTTTTTCATAGCATTAATTAGTTTTGCTAGTTTAATATCTAATCTTGAAACATTTTGACTATATCCAATCGGATCTTCTCGGTGCCCATAGTGGCTATCAAATTGGACTAAGTTCACAAATATAAATTGATTCTTTGATGAAGATGCAGCGATATTGATAGCAATGTCCATATTTTCATCATCAGAAGCAGGACCGTACACTTTATCAATACCAACACCACTAAAAATGTCGTTAATTTTTCCGATTGCAATAACCTCAATGCCCTTTTTTTGTAAGTCCTCAAGAATAATGTGCCCTGTTGGTTTGTTTGCAAAGTCGTGTCTGTTGAATGTTCTTGTAAATTTTCCGTTTTCATAAACGAAGGGTCTCGATATAACTCTTGCTACATTCCATTCTGGTTTTGAGGAACAAATTTTTCTTGCTCTTTTTGCATATTCGGTAAGTTTTTCAACACCCAATGTTTTTTCATCACCAATAATTTGCAAAGTCGAGTCAGGAGAAGTATAAATAATCATATCTCCTTTTTCCATATGTTGATGACCAAGTTCAGCTAAAATAACTGTACCAGAAGCGTTTCTATTACCAATAATTTTTCTTCCATCAAATGCTTTTGATAGTTCAGCTACCAAATCATCAGGGAAGCCTTTTTGAGTAAATTGAGGGTTTGGAACTTCTGTATAAATTCCCATCATTTCTCAGTGCCCGGTTAGAGTATCTTTTCCATTTGATATTTCATGTATTTTTGCAACATATGCAAGCGGTTTTTTTACTTTTTGATTATGTCCTGCAATTTTGGCTACTTCGGTAACACCTAATGATTTTCATGTTGGAATTTCTAGTGGTAAGGCTTCAGAGGCATGCAATAAGCTATTTGCACCTTTGTCACCAAATTCTTCTTGACGAGGCTCAGGTCCAATTCCTAAACCATCTGTTACAATAAAAAATATACGATTAAATTTCATAATTTCTCCTTAATGTTTTATTACTTCAACTTGTTCGGTTAAATATATATCCATACTTTTTAAAATTTCTTTATCAGATTCGCTTGATATTGTGGTCCTATGTAAATATAAACCAGCAAGTTTATTAATTTGATCATATGCTTTTTTAGCTATTTTAGATGTTAGCGCACTAATTGAAAGGGCCATAAGTGTTTCTTTAACATCAAGTGATAGATGATTGTAATGTAAGTTTTGTTTTAAATCCTTAACTAATTCTATGACATCAGGATTTAGAACGTCAATTGTTGAATCAATTTTTGCAAAGTACTTTAAGGCATTTAGAACTACAGCACTATTAGAATTTAATAACTTAGATTCTTTCCCTAACAAAACATGACCAGAATTTATTTCAATAGCTGAGCAAACTACATTATTTTTATTGGTATATTCATTTGCAAATTTTATTGATCCTATGATATTAGGGTCAATATTATTATTCTTGATTATTTTATTTAATCTATTTAGATAGACTTTTGGACATTTATCTTGTTGGTAATTTACTTTGGTTTGATAATACCTACATACTATTTCTTTTTGAGAGGCTATGGTAACTGCTTGATCGTTGGTAATACAAAATCCTGCCATATTAACACCCATATCTGTTGGCGATTTGTACAGTGATGTATTGTATATTTTTGTTAATAAATTATTTAATATTGGAAATGCTTCAAGATCTCGATTGTAATTTGTCGCCTTGATTTTATATGCGTTCCAATGAAATGAGTCGACCATATTTATATCATTTAAATCTACTGTAGCTGCTTCATATGCTAGGTTGGTAGGATGATTTACTTGTAGATTTCAAATGGGAAAAGTTTCAAACTTAGCATAGCCAGATTTTATATTATTCTTATTGTCGTGATATAGTTGTGAAAGTATTGCACTTAATTTCCCAGATCCTGGTCCTGGAGCCGTTACGACAATGATTCTTTTTTTAGTAATAGCGTAATCATTTTTGCCAAAACCGCTTTCAGATACAATATGTTCAATGTCGTGGGGGTAGTTTTTTATATGATATTGCTTAACAACATTAATCCTTCGTTTAGTTAGCCTATGAATAAAGGACTTGATTTGAATAGAATCTTCATATTGTGTTATTACAACATTTTTAACCTCAAGGTCATATTTTTTAAATTTATTAATAATTCTAAAAATATCCTCTTCATATGTAATATTAATGTCAGACCTTATTTTTCTGTTTTTTATATCCTGGGCAGCAATTACTAACATTATTTCAACTTCGTCTTTAAGTTTTAACAGCATTTGTAATTTTGCATCATGTTTAAATCCTGGCAAAACTCTTGTGGCATGAAAGTCATTGAATAGTTTTCCACCAAATTCAACATATAATTTATTGCCAAACTTATCAATTCTCTTCCTAATTTCATCAGATTGAAGATTAATATATTTGTTATTATCAAAACCAATTTCCATAAATTTTTCCTAAAATATAAATTTATTTTAATTCTTAAATAATTTTATAACAATTTAATATTATGATATTAAGAAATTACAAATAGTCATCTTTTAAAAGGAAAACAACGCAGCGCTTCATAAACTATATAATGATAATTAGTTTTTAAAGTTTAGATGAGTTTTTAAAAATTATGATTACAAAAAATTAATAAAGGGGAATTTTGACAATTAAATTGCTTCTTTACATTGAACTATGTCATATAAAAATGATTTATATTTTGCAATTAACCGTTTTGAATGCTCATTTTTAATTGCATTATCAAAGGCACCAAGACTATAAATCCTCATACATTTTTGATTTTTGGGTAGTAAATAAACTTTTAAAAGAATACTACATCATCAATGAAATTACTAACATCAAATGATAGACGTTACTATTTATAGTGCAAAAAATTTTTGATGCTTCTTAAAGAAAGATTTATTTATTTTAATTTTTAAATAATATAAAGTAAAAAAGAACCTAATATGTTATTACTAATTTTTTAAATTTCGCTTTTTTAAATATTTTTTTAAACTATGGTTGTATTTATAAAATTAAAATATATTGTTTTTTAGTGCAATTTTTATTGTCAAAATATGTTTTTGGCAAAGAAAGATTCTTTAGGTATAGAAACAAAATTGATTTTAGCATATAAGTTTTTGGTGTTTTAAAAAGTTAATAATTGAATCTTATTTGTTTGTTCCCATCTTTGTGTAGATTTTTATCTACCTTGTATATTTTGTCCCTTAAAATTAGTAGAAAAATAATTTTTTATCTTGCTAATTTATTATTGCAGTCAAATCTTAACTAATGTAAAATTAAAAAATCTTTAAAGGAAAGTAATTTTGGTATTTTTATCATTATTTAAAAAAACAAGTTTTAAATAAAGAGTAAAATTTTATTATATAAAAAATTTCGAAAGGCATAACATGAAATTTAATGAACTAAGAACTAAGATAGTCGCTACAGTCGGACCTTCAAGTGAAAGTTATGAAACAATGAAAGCTTTAATTGAAGCTGGTGTTACAACCATTAGAGCAAATTTTTCACATGGCACAATTGACGATCATAAAAGAAAGTTTGACATTGCTAGACAAATATCAAAAGAAATAGATAGACCAATTTCATTGATGTTGGATACAAAGGGGCCAGAAATCAGAATTGGTAAGATGCAAGATGGCGTTTGCTTAATTCCTGCTAAACATAAATTAACTATTAGAACAGATAAAAAATCATATGAAAATTTAATTGGAGATGAGAATACTATTACCGTTTCATATCGTATGGACCTAGATGTTAATGAAGGCAATAAGGTATTGATTGATGATGGTAAATTGGTAACTATTGTTAAAGAAGTAAAACCTAATGAAGTTATTGTTGAAACTATAAATTCTCATAAATTAAAAACAAATAAAAGAGTTAATATTCCGGGCGTTAATTTCTCTCTACCATTTTTATCAGAAAAAGATATTAATGATATTATTTGAGGAACTCAATATAAAGTTGACTATATAGCAGCATCATTTGTTAATAATGCAGCACAGGTTAATCAAATAAGAAAAATTCTTGATGAGCATAACGGACAACATATTCAAATAATTTCAAAGATTGAATCTCAAATGGCAATTAACAATATTGACGAAATAATTAGAGCATCTGATGGAATTATGATTGCTAGAGGTGATTTAGGTTTAGAAATACCTTATTATGACGTTCCATATTGAGAAAAGAAAATTATTCGTGCAGCAAGAATTCAAGGAAAGAATGTTATCGTTGCAACACAAATGCTTGACTCAATGGAAAATAATCCTTTACCAACAAGAGCAGAAGTTACTGATGTTTATTACGCTGTTGAATTAGGTGCTGATGCAACTATGCTTTCTGGTGAATCCGCATCTGGAAAATATCCAGTTGAAGCTGTTAAAACAATGGCCAAAATAGCGAAGAGAGCTGAAAAAGAATATTTTACTGAATTATTCTATGAGAAACAAATTCAAAAGGTTGCTAATGATCAAAATTCAAGAATGCTAATTGCTTATGAAGTAGCATCAATATTGCAACCTGGCGATTATAAGTTTGCTATTGTTTTATCACATAGTGGTAAATTATTAAAAGAGGTAGCTAAGTATCGTCCTAACGCTCATATTATTGGTGTTGTAAGTGACGACAAACTTGTATGGAGTTATGGAGTAACTGCAGGCGTATTTTGTGAAAAGCATTCAGAAGCTGTAAGATCTTTAATAAAATATAATCACGATGCTGGACGTCAAGTTTTAGAGGAATATGGTGCTAAAAAAGGTGATAAATTTATTGTTGTGGATAGTTTAAATATTACTTCACATGAGTTCTAAGAGTTATTTTTATTAATAAAAAAACCGCAACGTTAGGCATGCGGTTTTAATTTAAACAATTTTAATCTATTTATTTAGATCATATTTTTTTGTCGAGTTTATATGTATTTCTCAACTTTTTTAGTTGCTTAGAAATTTCTTGATTTATGATGTATGAAAAAGGGTTAAATGTAATTCTTTCATTTGTTTCAAAATATTTATCTAAAAAACCAAATGTTGTTTCACCATACATTGAGTATAGAATTTCGCCTATTTTGGTGTCTAGCCAAATATATTTATTAGCAAGAATTTTTCTATCCAAAAAAAGAATCATATTTGGCAATTTGTCAAGAATTTCTAAGGTAGTTAAACTATATAATTTTTCTTCTGATTTTGACTTTGTTAGGAAGAAATCTCTTTTTATTGAGTCAATAATTTTATGTTTACTAAGATAGTAGTAATAACAGAAAAATGTGTGGCCTCATTCTTGGTTATATTCTTCTTCCCCGTCATATAGTTTGCAAAAATCATCATGTTGTTTCTTACTTATTTCCTCAATCGAGAAAATTTTAGTGAAATCTTCATAGGAATTTAACGGCTCATTAAGTTTTTTTAACAAATTTTTTGATTCCTCATATAACACATTTTCATTTTGAATATTTTCGTTTTTCTCTGGTTGCATATTTATTCTTCCCCATTTTTAGGATAATAAAGAATTTATAATTTGATTTCTTAATAACATTTAGTTGTTAAAAATATTAAACGTTATTTATCTTATTATTTCTTTATTCATATATGGAACTAAAACTTTTGGAACAGTTATCGAACCGTCTTCATTTTGATAATTTTCTAAGATAGCAGCAACAACTCTATCAATGGCCAAACCAGAACCGTTTATTGTGTATGCATATTTAGTTTTTCCCTCTTTAGTTCTATATCTAATTTTTGCTCTAATTGCTTGAAAATCCTTATAAATTGAAATTGAACTAGTTTCGCGATATCTCTGCTCAGAAGGAATTCACAACTCAAGGTCAATTGTTTTAGCTGACCCAAATCCCGTATCACCCGTTGATAATATAAGCTCTCTAAAAGGTATTTCTAGTAATTCTAAAATGCTTTTTGCATCATTGACCGTTTTTTGTCATTCCAATAAGCCATCTTCTTGTTTAACGAATTTAACTAGTTCAACTTTGTGAAATTCGTGTTGTCTAATTAAGCCTTTTGTATCTTTACCACCACTCCCAGCTTCAGATCTAAAGCATTTAGTATATGCGACATATTTGATAGGATTTTCAAGATTTAATATTTCATCGTAATGCAAATTGGTGACTGGAACCTCGGCAGTTGGTATCAGTCATAAGTCACTATTTTCGACCTTAAAAAGATCTTCGCCAAATTTTGGGAGTTGTCCTGTGCCATAAAGCATATTTGAATTAACTAGGTGCATTGGCATAATTTCTTTATATCCATTTTTTATATGTGTATCTAACATGAAATTTTCAAGCGCCCTAATTAATCTAGCCCCATCGTTTTTATAAAGTGCAAAGCGTGATTTTGAAAGTTTAACGGCTCTTTGGAAATCCACAATATCAAGCTTAGTTGCGATTTCATAATGCGGCAAGACATTTTTAACTAATCCACGTCCAAGGTTAGCATATTCGCCAATGCAAACATTATCCTCATCGCTTAATCCTATTGGTACGTCATCATACGGGATATTAGGTATTTGTAATAATAACTTATTTACTTCTTTGACAATTTGACTTGTTTCAGATTCGATTGATTCAATTTGTTTTTTGGCTTCATTTACTTCTAGCATTAGCAAGTTATAATCTTGGTTATTTCTTTTTTTGATTCCTATTTCTTCGCTTAGTTTATTTCTTTTGGCCTGAAGACCTTCTAAATTATGAATCAATGAATTTCTTTTGTCACCAAGTTCATAAATTTTATCAAGTGCTAAATGGTCAAAATTTCTGTTAGCAAGTTTTTTAATTACTTCTTCCTTATTTTTTAAAAGATATTTTAGATCAATCATATTTTAAACTCCCTGAATTAAACTATCAATAATTTTATACTTTTTTAATAAAGTATGGTTGTTATTAACTTTAATTTGCATATCCTTAAATAGGTCATAAAAAAGTATGATTGTGCTACAATTAAAAAGATATGCTTAAACAGAATTTTATAGTAACTGGAACATTTGAAAAAGTGTTATGGAGATCAAGAGATCAGCGTACAGCAATTGTGGCTTTTAAAGTTTTAGAAAATGATAAAAAAAATCCCATAATCTTAAATTCCTATAATTCAATAACCATAACTTTTTATGATCATTTATTTGATGAATTAAAAATTGAAATTCACGAAAAAAAATATGAAATAAGCGTAATTAAAAATAACCTTTCAAAATATAATGATAGTTATTTGATCGATTCCCAAATCCCTTTTAAAAAAGTTACGTCTGAGCTTCTAATTGAGGAAAAAAATGAATATTTAAGTCAAGTTTTTAAATTAGAGCTATTTAATGAATTAAAAAATGTTAAGTTTAATACATTAATAAGAGATTTAGGAGAAGATGTTTTTCAAAAAATTTATGACGATAAAAAGCTTTATGGCCAAACATTTGGTATTACGGCGGAAGATTGAAAAAGACTTGTGGAAATAATAAAAAATAACTTTCAATATTTAATTGATATATCACACCTTTTTAAGATTAATGTTTCAAAGGCAACAAGCAGGTTAATTTTAAAGAAATTTAGTAGCCTTAAAAGTTTTTTAGATGAGTATTTTGATAATTTATACGATTTTTATTTTGACCTTGAAGAATATGAAAATATTAAGATATCTGATATTGATAAGATTGCAATTGAATTTAATCCTACATCGCTAGTTCAAAAAAATGCAACTTATTTATATGCATTTGTAGAAGAATATTTTTTTAATTCTGGTAATACGCGAATTAAAGTAGACAAATTTTATAAAACCCTATGTAATATTTTTAATAATGAAATTTTTAATAGTATTAAGAAACATTTTGATGAGACAGTTGCCCAATTATTAGAAAAAAGATTGCTTATTTCTTTAAAATACATTGATGGTGAGTACTATACTACTCGCGATACAATCTATAAAGAAGAATATGTTGTAAAGCGTCTTTCATATATATTAAAGAAATCAAATTACGAAGAGCCTAATATTTTAAATATTCCATCGATTTTTGATGCACAACAAGTCACAGCTATTAGATCAGCTTTAACTGAGAATTTAGTATTAATTACTGGCAATCCTGGGACTGGTAAAACATTAATAACTAATGAAATTATTGACCAATTAGCTAAAAAATATGATCATAACGATATAGCAATTTTAACTCCGACTGGTCGAGCAACAATTAATATTAATATAAAGCAAGAAAATATGAAGGCCCAAACTATTCATAGTTTTTTGCGTTGAGATCAAGAAAGTAACAGATTTTTTACTAATGAAGATTCAACCTCTGATATTAGTATTTTAATTATTGATGAGTTTTCAATGGTGTCATTGGATTTATTTTATAATCTTTTAAAAGGTATATCAAAATATACATTAACTAAAATTATCTTAGTTGGTGACAAGGATCAATTGCCGGCCATTGGCAGTGGGTACTTAATTAAAGATTTTATTGAGAATAATATTTTTAAAACTATTATTTTAACTAATATATATCGTCAATCTGGAAACTTTGATATTGTTAAAGATGCTTTAAAAATAAATGAAGGGGTATTTCCGGATTTTGAATCAAAAAATTCTGAATTTTATCCAACAAATCGCCTTGAACTTAAAAATAAATTAATTAAGAAGATTGAAGAATTATTAGCTCAAGGCTATACAAAAAAAGACATAGCTATTCTTAGCCCAATATATCGTTATGAAACTGGTATTGATGAAGTTAATGAGGCTCTTATTAGTTATTTTAGAAATAAAGAAAAACCTGAAGTCGCTAAATATCGTGAAAGAACATTAGCAATTAATGATAAAATTATCAACCTAGTTAATGATTCTAAATTGAAAGTTTTTAATGGTGAAATAGGTTATATTTCGAAATTTATATATGCTAAATCAACAACAAAAAAGGAACCTATTTTATCACACATTTCCATTGAATTTGATAGTGATGACAAAGTGGTTACCTTACCAAGATCCTATTTCTTTGAAAATACCTATTCAGCCTATTGTACAAGTGTTCACAAATATCAAGGTAGTGAGTGCAAGGCCGTAATTGTAATTTTATTCTCAGAAGCCAAAAAATTATTAAGTAAAAAATTAATATATACAGCAATAACAAGAGCAAAGCAATATAGTGTTATTATAGGCGAAAAAAGTGCGCTAGAATTTGGTATTGCAAATGATGATGATTCCAAAAGAATTACTAATATTCAATATCTATGAATGAAAAATCATAAATAACAAATATTTTGTTTTAATTTTTAATTATTAAGGAGAAATTATGAAATTAATTGTTGGATTGGGAAACCCAGGTGTTGAGTACGAGAGAACAAGACATAATGTAGGTTTCATGGTTATTGACAAACTTGCCGAGAAATTAGAATGTCCCCTAAAGGAAAAAAAGTTTAATGGAATTTTTTATAAGGATAGTGAAATAATTTTAGCTAAACCCTTGACATATATGAATAATAGTGGCGAATTTATTAAAGCAATTTGCGATTATTTTGAAATAATGATCGACGATATCATTGTCGTTTATGATGATATGGATACCGAACTTGGCAAAGTTACTATTAGACAATCAGGCTCTTCAGGAGGCCATAATGGCATTAAGAGCATTATAAACCATCTAGGCACCCAAGATTTTAAACGTTTAAAAGTGGGGATTGGTAGAAAGGAAAACGCTATTAACTTTGTTTTAGGAAAATTTAGTTATAGTGATTCATTGGTAATTGAAAAAGTTATTGATGCAGCATCTGATGCCTTAATTCAATTTATTAGTAATGATATTCGTTATGTTATGAATAACTATTCAGGTAAAATTTATGGAAAATAAGTTAATTGAATTAAGACAAAAATTTTTTAATGAATTTATTAATAACCTTGTTTCATTGGATGAAACCTTTATCCTTGGCATTAGTGGTGGACCCGATTCAATGTGGCTGCTCAATCTTATGAAAAATCAAAAAATTATTGTTGCTTGTGTTAATTATAATAAGCGTGAGGACTCGTGAAAAGATGAAAAAATAGTTCGAGATTTTTGCTATAAAAATAACATAGTATGCGAAATTTTTTCAATAGAAAAATCAAATGATCATGCTGGTAATTTTCAAAAAATAGCACGTGATCAAAGATATACATTTTATAAAAAAATTTATGATAAATATAAGGCTAATTATTTAGTTCTTGCGCATCACAAGGATGATTGTCTTGAAACATTCTTATTTCAGAAGCAAACTTTTAGACACCCCAAACAATATGGAATAATGCCATTAAATAAAATTAATAACATGAATATTTTTAGACCGATGATTAATTTGTGATATAAAGATGAAATTTTAGCATTCTGTAATCAATTTGCGATTCCATATGCTATTGATTATACAAATAATTTGCCTATATATACTAGAAATAAAATTAGAATTGGTCTAAAAAAATGTTCTTCTTTACAAAAAGATGAATTATTTTTAAAATTAAAATTCTTGAATAAAGAATTAGAAAAAAAACAAAATCTTGTAAATAATGAATTTAAAAAGTTTAGGGAATCTAATTACAATTATAAAATTCTAAACTTTGATCATTGTTATATTAATGAAATTTTATTTGAATATTTGCACGCTAATGTTAAGGATATTAAAATATCATTAAATAAATTAAATTCATTTAAAAAGTTTATTATGTCCCAAAAAAATTTTAAAGGTTTTAAAATTAATGATGAAGTAATTATCTATAAGAAGCAAGCGTCTCTAAAAATTTGTAAAAATTAATTTTTATTTTATAATTTTGCTAATAAATTATATTAAATTACTATAGAAAGGAGTTTTATATGGGAAATAAAAATAACTCTCCACAACCGAAAGAAAAGAAAAAAATTGGATTATTTGGAATAGTTGGGATTTTTATTGCTATTGTTGCCTTTATAGTTCTTGTTTTAATTGCAGTTGATCAAATTCGTGCTGCTTCAATCAAATACGAGAATCTAGGTTTTTTAGAAAAAGTCGTAAGAGAAACAGCAAAAAGTCAAACTGATGGTCTTTATGTTTCACAATGATTAGAAAATACTTATTCTGATACTTTAAATATTACAGTTAATGGAACCCAGAATGAATTGCAATTTTTGCTTGGTCGAAAATTTTATCCCTTTTCATCTTATTCATTTACGATTAACTTAAGTGGATTATTAGAAAGGGAATTACCATCTTCATTAATTTCATGAACAAATACTAAAACATATTATGAAGCTCTTAGTGCCATAACTTCAACAAGTGGTGGTATTTCTGGCTCATTTAGTTCAGCACCAATTCCACAGGCTGGCATCTTCGAAAAATACATAAGTCCAGCAATTAATGTAATCTTCTTTGGAATTATTATTATTGCTATTGTATTTAGCTTAAAATCAATGTCAAGAAGAGGATTGGGCGGTGATTTTGGTATAGGCAATAAATCATTAGCACAAAGAGTATATTCAAATAAAAAATTCTCAGATATAGCAGGAAATGAGGAAGTTAAGGAAGAAGTTAAAGAATTAGTTGATTATTTAAAAAATCCTAATAAATATGATGCTGCGGGTGCCAGAATCCCTAAAGGTATTTTACTTGGAGGGCCTCCAGGAACTGGTAAAACCTTAATTGCAAAAGCTACAGCAGGGGAAGCTAATGTGCCTTTCTTCTTTATTTCTGCTTCAAATTTTGTGGAAATGTTTGTAGGTCTTGGAGCCAAACGTGTTAGAGATATGTTTGAAGAAGCAAGAAAACATGCACCTGCAATTATATTTATCGATGAATTGGATGCTGTAGGTAGATCGCGGGGCGCTGGAATTGGTGGCGGAAATGATGAGAGAGAACAAACTCTTAACCAATTGCTAGTAGAAATGGACGGCATTAAGGAAAATAGTGGAATTTTAATTATGGCAGCAACTAACAGAACAGATGTTCTTGATCCTGCCTTATTAAGACCTGGTCGTTTTGATAGAACTATTACCGTCGGACTTCCTGATATTAAAGAAAGAGAACAAATCCTAATATTACATGCGAGAGGAAAAAGAGTTGATCCTAAAATTAGTTTCTCACAATTGGCTAGAAGAACTCCTGGATTTTCGGGTGCACAACTCGAAAATGTAATTAATGAGGCTTCATTATTGAGTGTTAGAGAAAGAACTCTATTTATTACTTTAGAACAAATTGATGAAGCTATTGATAGAGTTATGTCGGGTCCTGCTAAGAAATCAAGAACAATTTCTGAAAAAGAAAATATAGCAGTTGCGTATCATGAAGCGGGTCATGCCGTTGTTGGGATTAAAATGAAAGGCGGCAATAAGGTACAAAAGATTACCATTATCCCTCGTGGTCAGGCAGGTGGATATAATTTAATGATGCCTGAGGAAGAAAAATACAATCGTTCAAAATCAGAGTTAATTGCTATTATTACTTCATTTATGGGTGGCCGTGTCGCCGAGGCAATTATTTATGGAAAGGAAAATGTGTCAACTGGTGCTAGTGATGATATTGCTAAGGCAACATCTATTGCACGTAGAATGGTTACTGAATGAGGTTTATCTGATTTAGGACCTATTAAGTATGAGGAAGATACATCAAATCCATTTTTAGGGCGTGATTATATGAAAAATGCTTCTTTTTCAAACAAGGTTGGCCAAGAAATTGATGAACAAATTCGCAAAATTATTCTTACAGCAGAACGCGAAGCACATAAAATTATTTCAGAGAATCGCGATTTATTAGAGTTAATTAAAGATGCTCTTATTATTAAAGAAACAATCGTTGCTGAGGAAATTGAATATATTGCTGAAAATATGAAATTACCAGAAGGGCTAAGCAAAACAAAAGAACAATTAAAAGTAGATTATTCAGAAGTTGATTTTAATAATTTATTTAATGAAGTTTCAGGAGCTAAAAAAATAACTGAGGATAAATATAAAAACGACTTAGCAAAGGAACTTGCAAAACATGATGTTCCATTGGATGATAATTTGTCTGGTAATGATGAAAATGATGATAATAATTAAAATTGAATAACTTTTTATTTAAAATCCCAATAGACAATAACATAGTGTCTTTTGGGATTTTAATTTAATAATTTGTCATATGTGTTATATTAAGTGTCTTTTTTAGCTTTAATTTGTTTATGTAATTGTTATATATTATAATTTAGTTAATTATAAATTACTGTATAGATAATGTAAATTAAACACGCAAAGGAAGAAAAGATTATGAAGAAGAGTTTATTAAAAATATTATTGCCCTTAACAAGTATCGGAATTGTTCCTGTTTTAGCAGTTTCATGTTCTAATTCTGAAAAACAATTATTAGAAAAAGAAATTGAAAATGTTAATAAAACTATCAAAGAGGATAAAAGTTTAACTGCCGAAACAAAAGTTTTATTAGCGCAAAGTGTTACAAAGACAAGAAATTTATTAGCTCAAGCGAAGTCAGATGCAGAAATTAAACGAATAAAGGATGCATTTATTAATGAAATTAATGAGATTAAATTAAAAAACAAACAACAACCAACACCTAAACCAGATGACAAACCAGGCGATAATCCAAGCGCTCCTATTGATGAAACAAAAAAAGAAAATCAAGTAATTAAGAAATTAAAAGATATCTTTGAGGTTAGTGAAGAAAATAAAACTAAATATGGTGCTAAATTATTAAATAAAGAAGTTTGATTATGATATGGCAGAAAAGATAAAAACATAGTTGTAACACAACAAGGTAAGAATCCTAATTGAAAAAAAGGGGTTGATGTAATATTTACAATAAAAAATGCTAGTTTATTAGAAGATACACAACTTGTTAATTCTGAAAAATCAACCTATGAAAATAAGAAAAGAAATTCAATAGAATTGCAATCACAGCTTAACTATAAAATAGTCAAAAAGAGTGAGAAAGATGATTCTGATGGAAAAAATAAGACTGTTGATTTTGAAGTAATTGTTGAATATAAAAGTGCATCATACAGTAAAGATGGAAATCACATAATTTCCGATATTTCTAATACTTCTAAATTAGAATTTTCAATTAAGGTACCAAAAACTAATGAAAAAATTAGCGATGTTGATACCTTCATTAAAACTACACAAGCTAAGTTTAAACTAAACGATAAATATTCTAAAAAAGATTCTTTAAAAGAAGATTTAAAACAAAAGAAGATTGATCTATGATATTCATACACCTCGCATGCCATTGTTTGGACTCTAAGAGATCAACACCCTAATTGAAGAGATTTGACTGAATTAGACCAGGTTTTATTATCAAACGGTATTGAGTGAAATAAAGACGGAAAGAACTATCAACTTGCAAACCCTTCTAAACCAACATACATTAGTAAAAATCAAACAAAAATTAGTAGCAAGCTTGATTATGAAGTTAATGAAAAAGACAATAAATTTACTTTAATAATTAAATATAAAGGCGCTCAATTTGTTAAAAATAGTGTTCCTATTATTGGCAATGAAGTTGTTTCTTCCGAAATAGAAATTGCTTAAAATAAAAAGAAAATAGAGGGAAACTCCTCTATTTTTATTAGTCTTAAATACTCTAAATATCACCGGAATTTATTAATTGTTTTTTAATATCATTAATAAGTTTTTTAGAAAAAATACCCCTTTTTAATCTGCTTTGTTCTTCTAAAAAATCAAGTTCATTATAGATGCGATAAATCAATTTTAAAGGATAATTTAACTTAGTTATCGATTCTTTAAAGTCAATTCAGTCAATAACATTAAACTCATCATCGTTGTAACATTTAATATCAAGGTCAAAGTCAATGTATTTAATGATATTATCCTCAATAAAAAAAGGACTAGCTAAATTAACATAAATATTGTTTGGTCTATCATCATTAAGAGTTATCGAAGCATTATAAAATTTATTTTTGGCAAAGAAAAACAAAATAGGTTTTGAAACTAGCCAGTTGATATTTGATTCTTGCACTTTTGTTTTCATTAATAAAACAACAACAAAATCATCAAGATTAGCTATGATTTTACACCCTTCATATTGTCGATATAATGTGCCATCGTACTTAAAAGCTTGAACAGAAACTAGCTGGCCCATTTGATATAGTTTCTTAGGTTTTCTTGATTCTAATTTTGATATATTTTCTTGTTTTGCTAAATCATGAAAACTCTTAATCTCATTATTAGAGCTCATGTATCCTCATTTTTAAATAATTAATATATGTATAAGAAACTAATTTTACTTAGTTAGTTATCATAAAAATTATAAACAAAAGTTACGAAAAACCATCTTTTTTAAAAAATATGCAAGAAGGTTTTATACAATTTTATCTATGAGATTAAGACATAATAAAAACGCATTAAGCACTCTCGAAAATAGCGAATTTTATATTAACCAATTCCCTTATACACCTAAAAAGGATGCTGTTGTTGAGATTGGTATGGGAAAGGGCAAGATGCTTTCAGAATTAGCACTATGTCATCCGGAAAATGAATATATAGGTATAGAGAAATACTCGACCCCAGCATTATCGGCGCTCAAGAAGATTGAACAAAAGTCTTTAAAAAATATGAAGATAATTGTGGGCGATGCTGCTAAACTTAATGAAATTATTGCCGATAAGGTAAAAACAATTTGGCTAACTTTTTCTGATCCATGGCCTAAAAAAAGGCATTTTAAGAGGAGACTAGTTTATAAAACTTTTTTAGAACAATATAAATCTGTTCTTGATAAGGAAGGCAAAGTTTATTTTAAGACTGATAATAATGGATTATATGAATTTGCATTGGAACAATTAAAGGAATTTAACGCTGATATAATTTATCATACGTCGGATTTACATAATTGTAATTATCAAATTGAAAATAAATTGACTGATTACGAAGAAAAATTCAGAAATGAAGGCAAAAAAATTTATTTTATTGCTTTTAAATTTTAAACCATAAAAAAGTTTATGGTTTTTTTATGCCTTTAATTTTTATGTCTTTTTTGATATAATTAATATATTACTTTGTAATATATTATAGGAGTAAATATGCTTAATGATGAAGAAAAAAAACTAGATGAACTAAAAATGAGCCAAGAAAAAAGCAAAGAGGAAACAATAGATGATTTTTATGCAGTTAGCGACGAAATTAAAAGAGTTTTTGATGACGAGCCAAAAGAAACAATAGATGATGAAGAGGAATATATTCCCCAAAATAATGAAAGCTATGTTGTACAAAGTCAAATTCTAGATAGTGAAGTAAACGGGCTAAGACCAGCTGATCTTGCAACGGTAATGAAGAGTTCGTTTCTTGAATATGCAATGAGTGTTATTGTTGCAAGGGCTTTACCTGATGCAAGGGATGGACTAAAGCCAGTTCATCGTAGAATATTATATGGTATGAGCGAATTAGGGATGTTTCATAATGTGCAACATAAAAAATCTGCTCGTATTGTTGGGGATGTTTTGGGTAAATATCACCCTCATGGTGATAGTTCAGTTTATGAAGCAATGGTTAGAATGGCTCAAGATTTTTCTTTGAGATATCCTTTAATTGATGGCCATGGTAATTTTGGTTCTATTGATGGCGATTCTGCTGCTGCTATGCGTTATACAGAAGCAAGGATGTCAAGGATTGCAGGCGCTATGGTTGATGGTATTAAGAAGAATACTGTTGATTTTATTGATAACTATGATGGAACAGAAAAAGAACCAGTAGTATTGCCTTCTAGATTTCCTAATTTATTAGTTTCTGGTTCATATGGTATTGCTGTTGGTATGGCAACAAGTATCCCACCTCATAATTTAAATGAGGTTATCGATGGTGTTTGTGCATTGGCAAAAAACCCTGATATTACAATAAGTGAATTAATGGAATATATTCAAGGGCCAGATTTTCCAACTGGGGGGATAATTTTTGACAAAGAAGGTTTAATACGTGCCTATGAAACAGGAGTTGGCCGTGTTACTATACGTTCAAAGGCAACTATTCAGGAATTGAGTAACGGCAAATCTAAAATTATTATTACAGAAATTCCATACGGTAAAAATAAATCAAGCTTAATTGAAAGTATAAATCATTTAATTAAGGATAAAAAAATTGAAGGAATTTCCGATTTTCGTGATGAATCAAACCGTGATGGTATAAGAATTGTAATCGAAATTAGGAAGGCATATGTCCCAGAAGTTATTTTGAATAAATTATTTAAATTAACAGAATTTCAAACTAGATTTTCATTTAATATGGTAGCTCTAGTTAATAATGAACCGCAAAAACTTAATTTAAAAACTGCTTTAGAAGTATATTTAAAACACCAAATTAATGTTCTTACAAGAAGATTGCAGTTTGATTTAGAAAAAGATTTAGCAAGAGCTCATATTTTGGAAGGCCTTAAAATTTGCGTTGAAAATATCGACCGTGTAATTGAAATTATAAAGAAATCAAAAACTGATGTAGAAGCACAAACAGAATTAAGTAATAAGTTTAATTTAAGTGAAATTCAAACCAAGGCCATTGTTGATATGAGACTCGGCAGATTAACTGGACTAGCTATTACTAAGATGAATGAAGAGCTGGCATTAGTTCATGAAAGAATTGGCGAATATCAAAGAATATTGGGCGATAAAAATGCTTTAATTGATCTAATAATAAAAGAGTTAAACGAAATCAAAGAAGCATATGGAGATAGCCGTAAAACACAAATTAATTGAGATGAAGCTTCTGATATTAATAATGAGGATTTGATTCCTAGAAAGGACGTTGTCATTACTGTTACTACAAATGGCTATTTAAAACGTTTAGATTTAGATGAGTACAAAGAACAAAACCGCGGTGGCGTTGGTGTTTCAACTGCTAAAACCTATCAAGACGATGATATTCAAGACATTCTGGTAGCTAATACACATACTGATTTATTGATATTTACTACTGGAGCTAAGGTTTATCGTGTAAGAGGATATGAAATCCCAGTGGGGACTAAGCAATCAAAAGGTACACCAATTATTAATATCATTGGTGCTTTAAGTAGTGATGAACGTGTTATAAAAATATTAAGTGTTGATAATAGCGACTATGATAAAAATAAATTCTTAGTAACTGTAACTAAGAAGGGAATTATTAAAAAATCACATTTATCATTATATAAATTAATTAATCGAAACGGAAAGCTAGCATTTGGATTGCGGGATGGAGATAGTCTTGTCGAGGCACTAGTTGCGACTGATAATGAGGATATCTTTATAGCGGCCAATAATTCAAAATTATCACGTTTTGAGGTGGCTGATATTAATTCAAAAGGTAGATTAGCAGCTGGCGTTGTGGGAATAAAATTAGGAGAAAATGAAAAGGTAGTTTCTGCTTCGACCTCGAGCGAGGGAAATTATATTTTTAGCCTTGGTGCAAGTGGATATGGAAAATTAAGCCTTGTTGATTCATTTAGAAAAACAAAAAGAAATTCAAAGGGTGTTTTAGCTTTAAATGAAGGAAAGGCTGGCGAACTTGCTTACTCAGCAACTGTAAAAGGAACTGAGGATATAATTGTTATAACCGACGAGGGTGTTACAATTAGATTTTCACTAAAAGCCGTAAGTATTACTGGAAGAAATGCAAAAGGAGTTAAATTAATCGATCTAAAGAAGAGAAATTCTTCTATTGTTGCAGTGGCAAAAGTAATTAACGAAACAGGCGAGGAAAATGAAACACGTCAATTGACTGATACTGAATTAAAAGATATTACCAGTGATGTTGATCTTGATATTCAAAATGAAGAAAAGACCAATAATAATGAATAAAAATTGTTTAAATAAAAAATATAATATTAAATTAGTTAGTCAAAATATTATAAAATATTAGATGTATTTAAACCAAGCACAAAATAAATCTTTTGTTGTTATATATTAAATACGCATAGTTGCAAGTAAAAGTCCATTTTAGGACTTTTTTATTACTTTTTCAGTGCTTTTATAATGCCTATGTTAATTATGCTATAATTTCACTATAAAATGAATAAATCAATCAGATTAAGAATTAAAATCAATAAAATCTAAGGGATAAAAAGGCCACTTTTTTGTGGCCTTTTCTTTTAAATTTACGGAGGAACTTTATGTCTAAAAATAGGAGAATTTTATTATCAATAGGGTTAATTTCACCATTAATTACCATTCCTGTGATATCAATTTCATGCAGTCAGGATGCAAAAAAAGATTTAAAAAAAATTAAGAATTTATTAAAAACTTCTGTTGAGGAAACAAACAGAATCTTTAGTGCAAATAAGGCATCGCTAGCTTTTAGCTTCGAAGAAGAGGAAGTTTATCAAAAGGCTATAGATAAAGCTATGGACATCTTAAAAAATAGTAGTGATTTAATTATGATAGAATCTACTACTAACCATATGGAAATAGCAAAAAATGAAATGGAATCTAAAATTGCTAATTTGTCAAAAAAATCTGATCAAGAGTTGCTTAAATTAGCGGAATCGTATACAAGATTTAGTTATCCAAGTATAGAAAATACTACATTAGCGCAAGCTGATTTGAGCAAAATTATTAAGATTTTGCCTAAGACTTTTGAATTTAGTCAATACAAGGCTGTTAAAAACGAAGAAACTAATGACATTACCTTTATATATCGACTACAAAAGAAAAATGCCAATATAAGACATGAAAAAAATAAATTTTTCATTCTAACTGGATGAAAAAAAGGTATGAATCAAATAAACAAAGAATTAGAAGAAAAAACAAAATTAGATGAGAACCTTACAAAGTTAAAGATAAGATTTAATAATGAAAAGGCTTATCAAAACGTACTTATGAATGTATCAATTAATAATTTTGAAAATAAGCCTAACTTTGTTGTTTCGGAATATGATAAAAATTTGTATAATTTTGAACTTTCTAATCTAGTTAAGGTGTCTGATAATGAATATAAAATTGATATTCTATTATATTCAAATACAGACAAAAAAATAAGTAAAAAAATAACCAAAACAATTGATAAAGAAAGATATGCGCATCCTTCTTCTATTAATCCTCATAATTTAACGCAAGAAAAGCAAAAAGAATTTTTAGTTGCACAACTTAAGGATGTTCTTGTTTATCCTTATTATTCAAAAGATAAAACATTTATCGAAAAGGGCGATTATGCAAAATTAACTAATAAATCTTATTGATTAACAACAAAGAATCATCAATTACAATATGTTTTTAAAGATATAAAAGAAGAAAACGATATTAAAAAAATAACTATCGAAGTTTCCTTTGCTGATTGAAGCAAAAGCCCTATGATTTCATATGACGTGCAATTTGATTTGAATAAATTAGGCATTGAAGAATTAAATAATATAAGAAAGAAAAAAGGCCAAGAACCTCTTGAAGATATCCAAGCTCCAACTAATACCATTGAAAATAAACAATATAAACAAATAAAATTAGTCGATTTTAAGGAAACACCTTCTGATGAATATCTAACTAGTGATAATGGTTTTAGGAGAATTCATGATAAGGCTTTGAAGAATCTTAAATCAAAAGAATTAGTTTTAATAAATAATGAAATTAAAGAAAAAATTTTAAAAGATGGTGAAGAATTTATAGCAGCCCAACATTTTGAATTTAACAAAAATACTTATCAAATTGATTCGGAATTATTCTTTTACAATTACACCCAAACCTTTATTGATACACAAAATGTTCTAATATTCTCAAAACCAATTATTGAAAACAAAAAAATTAAATCAATAAAAGTAAGTTTGGGTAGCTTAACCGATGTTCTGAATAAAGATTATGCAAGAATAAGCTCAACAAGAGTTCAAATTAACGATGAAAAAACAGCAGAAGAGGATATAAAGAGACTTCAATTAACTGAAGAAATAAAAGCAAGAGGTTTTGATAAAAAACTTAAATATAGTGGTAGTTTTACCAAGGAAAATTTTGACCTTAAAAATTTAATTTATGATGAAATAAATGTACCTGAAGGATTTGAGATAATTAAACCTACAAAATTCGAGGTTAAGACCAAAAATTCTAAGACAAAAATTTCTGTAATTGTTCGATACAAAAAAAATAATATTGAATCCTTTGCTTTTGTTACTGTATTTGAAGTTAATTAGCATAAATTTTATTGGAAATAAGTAATTTAAAAATTTATATAAATAAAATTCTAGGTTTTTACTACCTAGATTTTTATTTATAGTTAATAAACACGAAAGTAAAAAAAGTCTTAATTTTGAGCCGTGTTGATTTTTATTAGAGACTAGAAATTATTTTTTGCAATATGTTAAAATACACTTATTTTTTTAGATACATAATTAATTTTGTTTCTAATTATTCTAATAATTGGATAAACTGCAAATATAGCAAATGTATAAATTGGTATTTCAACTAAACTCTTAAATATGATAGGTACCATAAAGAAGAAGTAATATTCACTATGTTTCCATGTCCCGCTTCGGAAACGGTTATGATAGTTAATGTATGCATATGGACCTCATAATCATCTAGTTATGATTAGTATTCCAAATACAGTTAATAAAATATTGAATAATAGAAACATTGCATATTTAACGTGGACATTTCTTGTTACTAAATATGTTATTAAGAAAGCTTCCGATATTATTCATATAGACGCTATTCCAAATGTAGATATGCCTATAACAGCGTTGATTGATAGTTTTCTTTTTCTTTTTAGAGACCCCTCACTAATTGGTAGGGAATTATATTCTTTTAGTAGGATTAAAATAAAAATTGTTGTAATAATGGTTAGAAAAATAAAACCAATTGCTCATGTTGCAGTTTCGTTTTTTTTATTTAATCCTCTCATAAAATATCCAGCAAGAAAAGCTATTAAAATAGGGACAATCGCATACTCAGGCATCCATGTTGATATTCCAAAGATCAGTTGATTAATCGTATCACATAATAAACCAATAATTGCCCCTTTTCAAGGCCCAAGCGCAAGACCAAAAATAATAAAAACTGCATATGTTATCGAAATGTTAAAAGCACCAATAAATACAAATTTTTCTATGGCTGCGGACACCATATATAATGATAATAATAGACCAAAAAGTGCTATTTCAAAAATTGAAAACCGATAGGTTTTAGTTTTGATATTTCTATGTATATCTTGAACTCAATTTATAAAGAAAGCACATACCCCCTTAATCACGATTTTTAAGATTAATTAATTATAGCAAATCAAATATAGAAATTAAGCTAATAAATTATAAATATGTATTTGCTGACTATAATTTGAATTATAAAAAGTAAACAAAATAATTATTGAATAATTTTTATAAAGAGCTAAATTTTGCTCATAATTTTAAATTATTTTAGGCAATTCGAATATTTGTACTATTTTTTAAATATTAAAATAATTGTAAATTTCATTTTTTAATGTCTAATATATGTTTTATATTAATTTTAAAATCATAATGGAGGACGGCATTGAAGAAATCAAGTAAAATTTTGCTAACCATAGCTAGTTTATCAATATCAACGGTAGCCGCTTGTTCAGTAATATCATGTAGTAATTTGAACCCTATACAATCAGAAGTCGATATAAATAAAAAGTTAAAAGAAGATGAGACTAAAAAACCTAAAATCAATAAAATAAAGGAATTGAAAGAAAAAGAATTGGAAGAGTCCAAAAAATGAAACATCTAATGGTAAAACCTTAACACCTCAAGGAGATCGAATAAAACAAGAAGAAGATTCAACTAAAAAAGAACAGGAAATTGATAATTCCCAAAATTTGGGAGAATTTAATGATGAAGAATCTTTAAAATCTAAAAACAATGATAAAAATGATCAAGTTAACGACAGCGAAGATATGGATGATAAAGAATTCGATCCAAATAACCCCGAAGATAGCGAAGAAGAACTTAGCGATTCTGAATCTATTGAAGATGTGAATGATAAAAATGATGGTGATGATCTAGGCGATCTAATTATTGAAGATAGTAATGAAGAAGGTGATTTTGAGGATGCTAAAACAGGAATTAGTGAACAAGATTCAGCAACACCAAATGTTGTCCCAAGGGTCGCAAAAATAGTAGAAGAAATCAAAGAAAATGAAGAAATGATTACGCAAAAAAAGTAATCAACTTCAAATTATTTCTAAATCAGAATTGAATGATTTAAATGAAATAATAGAGGACGCAAAAGAACAAATTGCTAATCTATCTGAAAATAAGGCAGATGTTGATAATGCTAGCGAATATGAAGCATTAATAAAGGAATATGAAGATTTAAAAACAAAGAACGAACAAAGAAAAACAAAAGTCGAAGAATTATTAAACTACAAGCCAGATAAGTCTGAATTTCCTAGTCAAATAGCTGAATTGGAACAAGAAAAAACTGATGCTAATACTCAAGTCGAACAAATTAAAATGGATTTACAAGAAAAAATAATCGATAAGAAAAATGCGGAAGAATTAATTAAAATTTTTGAAAAAAATGAAATAGAAATAGATGAGAGAATAGATTTATATAAACGTTTATCGGTAGCTAATTTGGTAATTAAGTATATTGATAATCAAATAGAGGGCCTAATGAAGAATAAAACAATTAGTTCCACAAATGATGATAGTAATGAAACATTATCCATGGAATTGAAGCAAAAGAAGGATAATCTTTATAGATTAAGAGAGAAAATAAAAGATCTAATTGCGAAGGTATTTCAGGAAGAAATAGAGATTTCTAAATATTTATAAGCAAAAAATATAAATATAGGCAAAATGATAATATAAGGTAGTTATATATACTATCCTATTTTTTTATCTTATTTTTTAATGCTTTTAGAACAAAACTAAAAAGCATATTTTATTATGACAAAAATAAATCTATTGTTTTTTGTTGAAAAATTTTCCAAAAAAAATGGTTTAATTTTTTTATCTAAAAATTGCATTAAGGAGATATTATGAAAAAATCTAACAAAATTTTATTAACATTAACTAGCATTTCCTTGCCTTTTATAGCAGCTGCAACTGTTATTTCATGTAGTACAAACAATGATAAAAAACCTAATGATTCTAAAATAGATGATCAAAAGAAACTAGATGATCCTAAAAAGAAGGAAGAAGGCAAAGAACAAGAAAAGAAACCAGAATCAGAAATTAAGAACCAACATAAAAATGGTGAAGGTAAAAATAAATCTGAAACCGGTAAAATAAATGATGCAGATGTCCCTTCATCTTTTGAATTGTTGGGATATGATAGAGAAGATGTTAAGCTAGAAGATTTTAATCGTCAAATTTTTGGAACACCAGATGTACCAAAAGATCATCAAACACCTCCAGCATATGAGTTATTAAACTTCGGCTCGTCAGATATAAGTTATGATGATTTTGATAGACAAATTAATGGATCAATGGTAGTTAATCCTAAAGCACAAAAAATACAAAATGAAATTAAGGTTAATGAAGAAAAAATTGATAAAAAAACCGTTGAACTTGAAACTATTTCTAAATCAGAATTGAATGATTTGGAAGCAGTTATTGAGGATGCAGACGAGCAAATTGATAATTTAACTCAAAGCAAAGCCGACGATGCTGATAATGCTAAGGAATACGAAGCATTAATAAAGGAATATGAAGATTTAAAAACAAAGAGCAAACAAAAAAAGAAGAATTATTCAATTATAAGGAAAATAACTCTAAGTTTTCTAATCAAATAGTCGAATTAGAACAAGAAAAAACCGACGCTGATTCCCAAATTGTTGAGTTAAGAAAACTATTAAATGATGATGATTTCAATAGTAAAAATATTAATGATTTAATCAAAGTCTTTGAAAAAAATAAACAAGAAATTGATAAAAGAATTAATATATATAAACGTCTTTCAATAGCTAATGCCATAGTAGAAGATATCAAAAAGGAAATAGAAAAATTAGAAAAATCTACTGATAAAGATCCTGAAGATGAAGAGTTAAAAACACAATTAAATAATAAAATGAAAACTTTAAATAAATTAAGTGAAGAAATTGAAGATTTAATTGCAAAGGTATTTCAAAAAGAAATAGAACTTGAACTAAATTTGTAGGTAGCACAAAAAAATTTTAATAAGATGATTTTGTAGTCATCTTATTTTTTATATTAATGGCTTAAACCAACAGACTTAATTGATAAAACTAAGAATAACTTTTATTTATAAAAACAGAATTTTTTGATATTTTGTTGATAAATTTCACAAAAAAAAAAAAAAAACTATGGTGTAATTTAGTAAATTAATAAACATTTTAAGGGGAAATTTATGAAAAAATCTAACAAAATTTTATTAACATTAGCAAGTATCTCAATACCTTTTATAACGGCTGCAACTGTTATTTCTTGCAGTTCAAATAATGATAATAAACCTAGTAATCCTAAAATAGATGATCAAAAGAAACCAGAAGATCCTAAAAAGAAAGAAGAAGGCAAAGAACAAGAAAAGAAACCACAAGATCCTAAAAAGAAAGAAGAAGGCAAAGAACAAGATCATGATAAAAAACCTCATAAACCATCTATAAAGTTAGACGAGAATGCTTTCAAAAACATTGCTCCAGATATTATTTTTGATTATAATGAGCCTTCAAATGAACAAATTCAAAAGATAGTTAATAATTATTATAATCAATATCTATATCAAAAATACGACCCCTCAAAAGAGGGAGAAGGAATTAGATTTTCTTTTTCATTAGAAGAAGAAAATAAAAATCCATTAAATACTGATAAGATTATTCTTAATAAAGACATCATTATCGATGGTAAAAAACAAAAGCAAAAACAACAAGAATATTTAAAACAATTATCCAAAATCATTGTTTCTGATTTAAAAAATAACACACAAGCCTCTTTAAATGGTAATAATAACAGTATAACATTATCTTTATTTGAAAAAGAACAACAAAAAGAAATTTTAAATACCTTTGAAGAACATATTAAAAATAAATGAAATGATATAACAAAATCTTTTGTTTATGATGAAACATTATTCACTTCTAACAATCTTAGTGTTGAAAGTTTTAAAAACAGCATAAGTGAATATTACAAAGCAGCTGATCCTACAAAGAGAACTATTAAACAACTATTGCAAGACAAAGCAGATGTTGATAGATATTTCAATATGCTAAAACCTTTGTTGGGCGGGTATGTAGATTTAAAAGAATTTGGAGATAAATTTGTATTATTCGGTTCAAATTCAAGAATTATTACTAAGGAAGATATTAAAAAGAAAAATAACGCTATCAAAACTGGAGATTTTGAAAAATTAAAAACATATCGTAAAGAATCAATTAAAAAATTAGAAGAAAAAATCATATATAAAAATTGATTAGAAAATTTAAATGATAGTTTCTATGTCCTTCAAACAAATAAGGATATTCATCGTATGCAAAATTACAATATCGCTTTAACTCAATTGTTTTATGCACTTGATGAATTAAAAATAGGACAAGCACAAAACCTTTTGATGCATAATACTTCAAAACTTGATTCTTCTAAATATACAAAATCGGAAGTTATAGACGCAATAAATTCTCAAGGTAGAAAAAATAAGGAATTATTTGAAAAACTTAATGAGGCATTTTATGCTACATATAAAACTGATAAAGTAAATGTACTAACTCGATTATTTGAAAGAAATAATAAAAAAGAAAGATTTTACAAAACAGAACTATATTTTGTTGAATATTTAGTCGTTGTAGAAGGTGGAAATATTAAAACATTAAGAAGATTTTATTTTGATAATAAAGAAAAAGACGGGTTTGAAATAACAATTGACAATAGGGCTGGGCAAACTCTTTACCTTAGTTGAAAAAATAAAGAAAAAAAATAAATCGATTCTTTTTTTGACGATTTTTATTCTTTTGTTGCAAATATAAAGCAATAGCTAAAAATATTCAAAGAATATAAAAACCCTAAATTAGAAATTAGGTACCATAGATAATTTTGTTTAAAAATCTCCCAATGTCAAATATTTAAATTTAAAATATTTACACAGGAGATTTTTTAATATGCCAAAAAAATATTAAAATGCTAAGCTCAAGAGAATTACATGATAAATATAAACCAACAACCAAAGAAGATGTTTATGAAATTGTTAAGAAAAATATAAAAGATCTTATAGAAATTATGATGCAAGAAAAAATTAAAAAACTTTCTTGAATGAGATAAATATGAACACGAAAGAGCTATAAAAGACAACTATCGAAATGGTAGTTATTCCAAAATGTAAGATCTAATTTTTGAGAAATTGAACTAAATTCCAAGAGATAGAAATTCAAGATTTGTACCAAAAGTAGTTTCTAAATTTCAATACGATATTTCCAAAATTGAAAGCCAAATTATCAGCTTATATTCAAGAGGTGTATCAACTAGGGACATATCAGATACATTAAAAGATATGTATGCTATAGATGTTGATCCAAGTTTTGTAAGTAGAGTAACTAATAAGATAATAGCTCAAATTACAGAGTAGAAGAAATAGACCTTTAGAAAAAAACATATGCTATGATTTTATTGATGGAATAAAGTTTAAAATAAAAGAAGAAAATAAACTTGCGGAAAAATCTGCTTATATTTATTGTGGTTTACTCTCTTGATGATTATAAGGATGTTTTGGGATCTTGAATAGGAGAATCCGAAAGTGCAAAATATTGGATTCAAGTTCTAAATGACCTTAAATTAAGAGGGATTTAGGAGATATATCTCATGCCAAGCAATAATTTAACAGCAATTAAAGCAGTCTTTCCTAAAACACAAATTCAAAAGTGCATAGTTCATCAAATAAGAAATTCGACAAAACATGTTAACTATAAAGATTTAAAATAATTTGCCCAAGACATAAAAAATATTTATAAATCCAACAGTATAGATGAAGCATCTAGATTACTAGATATTTTTGAAGAAAAATGAGATTCTAAATATCAGTATGCGCTTAAAAGTTGTCTAAAAAACATTGATAAATTTTAACTTTCCAACAGAAATTAGACAGCTAATTTATATAACAAACGTCATCGAAAATTTAAATAAAAATATTAGAAAAATATCAAGAAACAAAACTCCATTTCCTGCCGATGGCTCTTTAATAAAAATAGTTTATTTTGCAATTCAAAATCAGTTAGAAAAATGAAATAAAGTTTTTCTTAATTGAGGCCTTGTTTTTGTATAATAAATTTTTGATTTGTGTAATTGCTATTCTCAAATTACTTATAAAAAAATAAGTCAGAAATTAATTTACACAAAATTATCTACAGTTCCGGTTTTAGAGTCATCTTATTTTTTATATTGATGGCTTAAACCAGTAGACTCAATTGATAAAACTAAGGATAACTTTTATTTATAAAAACAAAATTTTTTGATATTTTGTTGATAAATTTCACAAAAAAAAAAAAAAAACTATGGTGTAATTTAGTAAATTGATAAACATTTTAAGGGGAAATTTATGAAAAAATCTAACAAAATTTTATTAACATTAGCAAGCATTTCAATACCTTTTATAACAGCTGCAACTGTTATTTCTTGCAGTTCAAATAATGATAATAAACCTAGCAATCCTAAAATAGATGATCAAAAGAAACCACAAGATCCTAAAAAGAAAAAAGAAGGCAAAGAACAAGAAAAGAAACCAGAAATTAAACATTTAGGAAAAACCCTTCCAGAAGGCAGAACAGAAGACGAGGACACTAAAGACACCCTTGTATCACCATCTCTTCCAGAAGTTACACCTGACCCTAAAGAAGATGAATTGCTAAGCAACTTGACAGATGAAGAAATAGAAGAAATGTTTAAATTAGAATCATTACAAAAAAGTTTACAAGAGATTGAAACACAAATCAAAGAAGAGGATTTAATTAAACTTTTTAATTCTCTTAAAGAAAGGGGTTTAATCAAAACACCTGATACTAAAAAAGATGATATAACACCAAAAATTAGTCCAGAAGCACAAAAAATACAAAATGAAATTAAGATTAACGAAGATGAAATCGATAAAAAAATCGTTGAACTTGAAACTATTTCTAAATCAGAATTGAATGATTTAAAACTAGCTATTGAAGATGCAGAAGAACAAATTGAGAATCTAACTCAAAGTAAGGTTGACGATCCTGATAATGCTCAGGAATACGAAGAACTAAAAAAAGAATATGAAGATTTAAAAACAGAGAGTCAACAAAGAAAGCAAAAAGTTGAAGAATTATTAAACTACAAGGTGGATAAATCTGAGTTTCCTAAACAAATAGCAGAATTAGAGCAAGAAAGAACTGATGTGATTGCTCAAATTGAACAAATTAAAATGGATTTGCAAGAAGAAATAATTGATAAAAAAAATGCGGAAGAATTAATTAAAATTTTCGAAGAAAATAAGAGCGAAATAAATAAGAGAATAGATTTGTATAAGAATCTGTCGGTGTCTAATTTGATAATTGAGGATATTGATAACCAAATAGCAGAATTGATGAAAAAATCTGATCCTTTAGCTAAAGAAAAACTAGAAAAATTGAATAAAAAGAAGGACCTTTTGTATAAATTAAGAAAGGAAATTAAAGAATTAATTGATAAAATTTCTCAAGAACAATTACAACTTGAAAAATACTTATAATGGTTACTGAATTTAATAAGATGATTTAATAATCATCTTATTTTATTATTTATATTTTTTTAATATTACTAAGATCTAATAAAAATAGAGTTTTACATTTTAGAAATAAATGAATAGAAAATTAAATTTTAATATTTTTAAATAAATAACAATTTTAATAAAGTAGATACACTTTGCAAAAAAAATAAAAAAACTATGGTATATATTATATTGAAAAGCACATTAATTAAAAAGGGGAAAATATGAAAAGATCTAGTAGAATCTTGTTGTCACTAGCTAGTTTGTCTGTTCCATTTTTCACAACAATAGTTGTAATGTCGTGCAGTAAAGGCATGACTAATAAGCTAGAAAAAATGACTGATAAAAAAGACAAGCAAATTAGCAATGCGAAAGGTTTAGAAAAAAATACCGATAGCCCAAAACCTGAAACTCCTGAGGGAACAATGCCGAATATCGAGGGTAATAATTCAAGTGAAAATAGTCCCGAAACAAGCCCTGAAATAAAAAAACCAGATATACATGAAGATGAATCTAAAACGGATGAAAATGATGGTGATGATCCTAGTGATAAGGATTTTGATCCTAATAATCCCGATGCCAGCGATAATGAAGAATCAGATGATTCTGGATCTAATCAAGATAATTCACAAGGCAATGATAATGAAGGCAATAATGAATCCAATAATGCAAATAAGGATGATGCGAAAGACATGATTAAGCCTAATCCTGAAGCAGAAAAATTAGAAAAGAAAATTAATGAAAATGAAAAAATAATTGATCAAAAGAGCCAAGAACTAAAAAATGTTATTAATCAGGAATTAGATGAATTAAATAACGAAATTAGTGAAGCGAATGAACAAATTAAAAATCTTAATGAAGAAAAAGAATTCGATAAGGAAAATGAATCTGTTTTTCAAGAGTTGATAAAAGAATTTGAGGAAATAAAAAAGAATGATGAAAAAAGAAAATTAGAAGTTATTAAACTTTTAACTTATGATCCAAATTATTCTGAATCTCGTCAGGAAATAATGGAACTTGAAGATGAAAAAGAAAATATAAATACACAAATCATGCAACTTATGGAATTAAGGAAAGAGGAACAAAATAATTCTTTTGATATTGATAATTTAATTAAGACATTTGAAGAATATAAGAAACAAATAGATAAAAGAATAGTGCTTTTTAAGGATTTATCGCTTGCTAATTCTGTTATAATGAATATTGATGACCAATTAGAACAAATAATGAAAAAAAACAGTAAAAATAGCGAAGATATGGAGCTAAGTTTAGAATTAAATAATAGAAAAACTAAACTTACTACTTTAAGAGAACAAATAAAAGATTTACTTGCCAATATTTTTCAACAAGAAGAACAATTATCTTTAATTCAATAAATAGCACTAATGGTAAAAATATAGTTCATAAGAAAATCATCATTTTCAAGGAGGTTTTTCCAAATTGAAGCATAAAAAATCAACATTATTTACTTTTGAGATTGTATCAGTAATTTCTATACCGGCAATTGTTTTGTCATGTCAAAAAATAGATGACATAAAACCAAAACCTCAACCTGAACCAGAACCAGTACCAAAACCTACTCCTGTCCCACCTGATCTAAAGCCAGCTCCGCCTCATAAACCACGAAAAACATTGGGTAATGATAGGACACAGCAAATCAAAGGAACAGAACTGGGCAAATTTTTACACAACGAGGAGGTTGTGGAAACTCTGTTTTTAAAGGATGTAAGTCCTAACTTTGCAAAATTTATTCACTATGTTAATCAAAAAGATGGTGTTGATAGCTGATGGTATGCTCATAATGATAATGAAGAAGGATGATTTGATATCAATAAGGAATTTACTCGTGGCGATAACTTTTTATGTGGTGCTATTGTAGTGGTTAATGCTTTACATTATTGAATTAAACAAAATAGGCAATATTTAGATAAATATTTACTAGATCCTAGAAAGGGAGTAATTTCATTTAAAAACTCATTGCAGGATATTACAATTGATTTTCGCAACTTGAATACCTTTGTTAATCATATGGGAAATGATGGAATTCGAACTACAAGAGAAAATAGCGTACTTTTTGAATGAATTAAAAAAGATTATGGTGGTAATGTTGATAAAAGAACTGGGAAGGGCTTTGTTACACCATTTAAATTATTTGATGAATTAATAAATGGATATCCGTACTTTCGCATCGGACCGAAATCGCAACAGTTAAATAATCCAAATAATTGGAGTCTCAAAGCTAACTGAAAAGGATTTTTTAAAGATGTGTTTGAAGGTAATATTTTATCAAATAGATGGTCATTTAGAAATGCACATAGTGCAAAGAATCTAAGTGAAAGATTAAGAAACGAAATAATATCAAATAAGGCACTTGCTATCTCTCATACCTATGGTTCAGTTGTTGTTAATCATATTGTTAATGTTTGGGGAGCTGATTTTGATAAAGACGGGATAGTTAAGGCCCTTTATGTAACTGACTCAGATGATCAGGAAGCCTTCTTTGAACAAGACGGAATCAAAAAACGTCTTGGTATTAAGAGATACAAGGTGAATTTTGATACTCAAAAAGGAAAAGTTTTTATCGGTGCTAAAAAAGAAAATATAGCTGAGGCATTAGATATTTACACTTTTAGTTTAGGAACCACATATTGAGAGCAATACTTTAAGAATTTATCTAAAAATAAGCAATAAAAATTTGGGTTATTAATAAAAACCCGAATTTTTTTCTATGCTTCAAAATGCTTCTTGAGTAAATTTTTTTCAAAAGATGCAAAAAAAAAAAAAAACTATGGTATAAATTATATTGAATAGGGCAACAAACATCGGCTCGTTTATTATGTTTTTTGCTTTGTTAAACTAATTTTAAATGAGGTATTCAATATTGAGCAAAAGAAAGTTGTTTTTATTAACTTTAGGCATTATTCCGACTTTATCTATGTCGTCTGTTGTTTTATCATGTCAAAATAGAAATGTTATGGAGCCATCCCCTAAACCAGATTCTGAACAACCACATAATAATACACATATGCATAATCCTAATGAAAATAATGTTGAGGAAAGAATCAATGATTCAAAACCTTTAACTCCTCCGCATAAAAAGAAAAAAGAAGAAAAAAATCCGCAAATTATCCCGGATCCAACTATTAAAAATAAAGGCAACAATACTAATGTTATTCCGCAAATTAAATTAGGTCCCTCTATAAAAAAGAATAAAGAAAATAATATAATTCCACAAATACCACTCGGACCATCGATTAATAATAAAGCAGATGAACCAAAGAAAATCCCGCAGTTAGAATTAATTCCTGCCCCAAAGTCAGAAGTCCCAAATTTACCAAAAATTCCTTCGCCAAACGATAAAACACAACAACTATTGAATACTCCGTTAGGTGATTTTCTAAAAAGTGAAGGTGTAGTTGAAACTTTATTTTTAAAGGGTGTAAATCCTAATTTTAGTAAATTTTTCCATTATATTAACGCAAGCGACGATATCGATAGCTGATGATATGCTCATAATGATAATGAAGAAGGATGATTTGATATCAATAAAGATTTTGACCGTGGTGATAATTTACTTTGTGCTGCAGTAGTTGCAGCAAATGCTATTCACTATTGAAGCATACAAAACAAGGACTATATTAATAAGTATTTAAATGATCCACAAAAAGGAATAATAGGAAAAAATAAAGAAATAGATTTTCGCGAAATTAATAAGTTTCTTGAGGCTAATAATGATAATATAAAAACAAAAACAGAACATAGTCAATTATTTGAAATTTTTAAGAAACTTTATGTCGGGCGCACTGTTTGGCCAGATAAAATTTTTGATACTTATATAAATGGTTATGGTTATTCTAATAGGCAACAACGCAACCAAGAAATTAATTATGAAAAAGGTAAATCTGGATTTCTTGGGTTCTTTAAGGACGTTTTTGGTAAACACTTATTAACGGACCGTTGACATTTTGGTTATGGCGCCTACGCAAAACCACTCTCAGATAGACTTAGACGAGAAATTGAAGCTAATAAGGCTATTGGTATATCTCATACATATGGTAGCGTTTCAATTAATCACATTATAAATGTTTGAGGAGCTGATTTTGATAAAGTCGGGATAATAAAGGCTCTTTATGTAACTGATTCAGACGATCCGAGATTTGCATTTGAACAGGAAGGCGTTAGAAAACGTCTTGGTATTAAAAGATATAGAGTTGATTTTAGCGCTGCCGATGGAAAGGTATATATTGGAGCAAGAAAAGAAAATATAACGCAAGCATTAGATATATATAGTTTTGGGTTAGGCGTTAACTATTGGGAAGATTATTTTAATAATCAATCTAAAAATAAGCCATAAAAAAATTCAGATTAAAAGGATCTGAATTTTTTTATTATTTTGGTATCGTAGATAATTTGGTGTAATTATTATTCTCAAATCACTTACTAAAAAGTAAGCCAGAGATTAATTTACACAAAATTTTTTTATAATATCCTTATTTATGCTATTTTGATACTAGTTCTGATATTGTTTTAACCATTGCAAACATTGGTTTTTCATTAATATCACATGTCCCTGCTATATCAAAGTGTATATATTCTATATCATTGGTAAATTCTTTTAAAAACATCGCAGCTGAAGAAGAACCAGCATTTCCGGTAAAATCTGTATTTTTTAGATCCGCAACAATTGAACCTTTAATATATTCAGCATATTCATCATCAAGTGGCATTCTTCACACTAATTCATGTTGAATTTTTGCGGCATTTTTTGTATCTTCTCAACCCTTTTTAGTTGTTGATCATACCCCGGTGTATGTGTCACCTAAAGCCATAATCATTGCTCCAGTTAAGGTCGCAACATCAATTAATCTTGTAGCTTTTAGTTTTGTTGCACCATAGTATAAACCATCAGCCATAACTAAACGACCTTCGGCATCAGTATTATTTACCTCAACAGTCTTTCCGCTCATTGAAGTTCAAACTGAATCAGGAAGTGAGGCGTCACCATTAACTCTATTATCGGTAATGCACATGATAGCTGCTACATTAGTTTTTGGTTTAGTTTGAGCAATTATTTTCATAACGGCAGCTACAACAGCAGATCCACCCATATCATATTTCATTCCATTCATATGGCGACCGGTTTTAATATTGTAACCACCCGAGTCGAATGTAATACCTTTACCAACCAAAACGGTTTTTTCTTTTGATAATTCGTTACCATTATATTCTATAATAACAACACGTGGCTCGTAAATTGAACCTCTATTAACTGATAGTAGCAGACCCATGTTTAGATTTTCAATTTGTTTTTTGTTTAAAACTGTTATCTTTAGATTTTGATATTGGCTTAGTTCCTCTTGTGCAATTATTGCTAGTTGTTCAGAGTTTAGTTCATTAGGAGGCGTAACGCCTAAATTTCTTGCTCAATTTAGTGCTTCAGATAGAATCACCGCCTTGTTAAAGTGGGCTATTAAATCGCTTGTAGGATTTTGCAAATATAGTGAAAGATTGTTATGATTTTCTTTTTTATAGATGGTTTTTTTATTATAAAGTTTGGCTGCTGAAAAATTTATTCCTTTTGTAAATGCATCAACAGTGTCATAGATACATATTTTGTTATCAACAGGAAATGTAGCGACATCGATTTGATAATTTCTTGCAGCATTTGTAGCTAATGATTTAGCAAAATCAAAAATATTATTATAATTGATTTTTTCTCTTTCTCCCATGTAAACATAAGCAACATTTTCGCTAAGAAATTCTGTAATTGTAAAATCCTTTTCGACAAGATTTTTTGGTAATTTATCACCCTTAAAGACTGCTTTTAACAATAGAAAATCATTACGTTTTTCATCAATTTTTTTAATTAGTTCCATAGTTTTAAATTACCTTTCTATTTTTGCTTTTCAGCTAGTTCAACTAGTGTTGAAACTAGGATCCCCAAGCCCATATTTTTTGCATCAGCAGTTCCAGCAACATCACAGTGAATAAAATCAACTTTGTTTGCAAATTCATTTAAAAACATCGCAGCAGAATTGGAATCAGCCTTTGATGAATTATTGTAATTATTTAAATCAGCAATTAGTGATGACTTATTGGTTTTATGAAATTCTTCATGCATTGGAAGTCTTCAAACTTTTTCACGAGCTATCTCTGCCGCTTCCTCAAATTCTTCTCATCTTTTGTCACATGAAGAATAAATACCTGAGTATGTTTTTCCTAGTGCCCTTAACATTGCGCCAGTTAGAGTTGCTACATCAACAATCAAAGAAGCATTTAGCTTTGTGGCACCATAGTAAATTCCGTCAGCTAAAACTAAGCGTCCTTCAGCATCTGTATCAGTAATTTCGACAGTCTTTCCACTCATTGATTTAATAACAGATTCAGGTAGAGTTCCATGGGTATCGATAGCATTATCGGTTAGCATCATGATTGCAGCTACATTTGCCTTTATTTTTAGCTGTGCAATTGATTTTAGTGCGTAGGCTACGATGGCAGAACCTGACATATCAAATTTCATCCCATCCATATGGTAACCCTTGGTGTTATATCCACCTGTATCAAAGGTTATACCTTTACCAACATAGACAAATTTTTCTTTGCTATTTGGATTTCCGTTGTATTCGGCAATAACAACTCTTGGCTCATATGAAGAACCAGCATTAACAGCTAACATTAGACCCATTCCTAGTTCTTTAATTTCAGCCTTATTTAATACTTTAACCGATAATCCTTCAACTCCATCGAAATCCTTTTTAACTTCATCAGCGATTCACTCACTTGTCGCTATGTTAGGTGGTGTGATTTGCAGATTACGTGTTTTTGAAACATTTTTGGAAATTATCGTTAATTTTTCAATATATTCAGCATAACTATTTTCTTCAAGAAAAAGTGTTAGTTTAATTTCGTTTTTTTCTTCTTCATTCTTATTTTCACATTTTTGTTTAGCAGAATATAATTTTGCTCCGTGAAATTCCATTCTTGTTATAAACGCTCTTAAAACTTCCTTAACAGTCAAAAAAGGAAGATTTGCAAATGATAAAACATCAATCTGATAACTTCTACGTTTTACATTGATAATATGATCAACCACTTTTATAAAACCGTAGTAATCCTTAATGTCTTTTGAAACATAAATATAAGCAATATTTTTATCAAAGTTTTCGCTAATAAACAAATGAGTTTTTGCTACGCAAGAACAAAATTCTTGTCCCTCATAAGCAACTTTTAATAACATATTTTCATTACGTTTTGTTTCGCAATTCGATATCATAAAGTCTCCTTATTAATAAAAAATACTATTTACATAATAGTATTCTTAAATTATAATCATTTTTAGTTTAAATATATTATTTTGTACTTCAATCAATTTCATTCTTTCCTAGCGATATAAGTTTTTCATTTATTCTTTTAAATATATTACTATTAAAGAAACCCCGCCAACAAGATAGGGGCGAAGGATGTGCCGTTTTAAATATATATTCTTCCTTAATATTTAGAGTTTTAATAAAGTTTTGAGCATCGATTCCCATGGCTAGAAATAAAATCCCATCATAATATGAAAGAATTTCTCTTATAAGATTTAAGTTAAATATTTCTCAACCTTGATTTTTGTGAGCTTGTGTTTTGTTTTTGAGTGTTGTTAATATTGTATTTAATAATAAGACGCCTTGATTTTTTCAATTTGTAAGATCATTGCTATTAAACTTAATTTGAGGATAGGAATTTTTGATTTCTTTAAAAATATTTTTCAAGGACGCAGGCGTTATTTTATTTTTTGAAGAAAAACAAAGCCCGTCGGCATTATCATTTGTAGGATAAGGGTCCTGTCCTAAAATAATGAGTTTTATATTACTAAAATCAAAATTTGTAAAAGCGTTAAAAACATTATTTTTTGATGGTACTAGATCTTCATTTTTTAATATAATTTCAATCTTTTTTCAATATTCTTGTTCCTTTTGCTTAGCAAGAAAATTTTCAAAATTAAAATTCATGTTTAACTTTTTTCTTGCCTTCATATTGGTATTCAATTAGATATAAATAACCATCTGAAAACTTTATTTTTATTGGTGTTTGGATTTTGTTTTTTGTCGCGCGATAAATTTTTAACCTTTTATTATTAATAATTATGAAAGCGCCTGGCTGATCATTGAATGCCCTTATTTTATTTAGCGCTTCTTGACAGGTTAATGTTTCAAAAATTTCAGCTTCCTCATTTTGAATTTTAGGAGCAAATGTTACTAGATTTTCATCTTGAATTTTTCTTGTGAAATCATTATTGTAAATTTGTTGCAACCAATTACCAATTACTTTTGAGGTTTCTAAGCCTAGTCTATCAAATAGTTCAATAGCGCTGTCTTGTTCAGATATTTCAATTTCTAATGTTTTCAAGATATCACCTGCATCCATTTTATCAATCATTTCAATCAAAGAGATTCCGGCTTTATTATCATTGTTTAAAAGTGTATATTGTATTGGCGAAGCTCCACGGTATTTCTCTAATAAACTGCCATGAACATTTAAGGGTAGTTTATTTGGTAATTTTAAAATGCTGTTTGGAATAAATTGCCCGAATGATGCTGTGATAAAAAAGTCAAAGTCAATTGCTTTTAGTTCTTCATAGATATCTTTGATTTTTTCTGGTTGGTAGAGTTTAATATTGAATTCATTAGCAAGTTGCGCAATTGGGGTTTGTAATACATTTTTGTTTCTATCGAATTTTTTGTTTGGTTGGCTAATTAGACAAGAGACTTCAAAACGTTCATCTTTTATTAATGACTTAAATATTGTTTTTGAAAATTCGGCGGTTCCAGCTAAAACTAATCTAATTTTTTCCATAAAAAAAATTATACTTGATATCTTAAATAAAAATAAAAGCTAACAAAAGTTAGCTTAATAGTTTTTAATTGTATAGTAATATTTTTTTGTTTCATTATTTTGGTTGATGCTAAAAAGTTCATATTGTAAATTGTTTATAAAATTTGATCTGTTATTTCGATATGTTGTGGTGCGGCGCTTATTATTTTTAAATCTAGCATAGAATTTTTTGCCGCTATTATTTCATACATTATCATTTAATAATGAAATAATTTCCTTATTATCCTTTTTATTCAGGTCATATGTGCCGTTGTTATCAAGGTCAACTCATAATTTAACATCAAACTTCTTATTTTTAAATTTCTTATTAAGAATATTCCTATCTATATTTTTAGCAAAATATGAAACATATTGATATTTGTCTTTAAATAACTTTGGATATACTCATGATTCATCATAGTAATCTTTTTGTTTGTTATCTTTGATATCAAAATAGTATATAGAATTTCAGACCTTTTTCGTTGTAAGGTTATAATTTTGCAATTTATAATCAATTTCCAGAGTATTATTGTTATCATTTAGGTCTACAAAAATTAGTTTAGATTTGATACGATTATTTTTCTTTTGTTCAATAATTTTTTGTGGTAATTCAAAATACCCACCTAGATTAATATTCTTTGAATCGTTATTTTGAATATTATAATTCGCAAAACTTATAAGTTCTCCTCAGCCCATTAGGTCAACATAAGCTTTGAACAAACCTTTATGGTGCGAGTTACCAACATTTGCAAATGGACGCTCATATTCATTTGTTCTAATATTATAAATACTTGAACGGAAGTTTTCTAGTTGGTCTTTAAAAACTCAATTGGATGCAAATGTAGCTAATTCATTTGAATTTGAAAAATTGCCTTTTCTCAAGATAGCGATATTTTTTAGGATATCATCACCAGCAGCATTAAAAATTAATTCGCCAGTTCGATTGTTTTTTCGAAAATAAAAATAGTTTTCAAATTGGCTTCGATTAGAGTTATAAAACCAAGCATTTGGCCCTAGTGAAAGCTTAATTATTTCTCTTGGTACAAGCTCAGTAAATGAGAAAAGATATCTTATTGATTGCAAATTAGTTGGTTCAATAAAAGAAACGTTTTGATATTTATTATTATTGAAATAAAACCTTCTAGAATCAAGGGGTTCATATTTTTTAGCCTCAAGAGGTGTTATTTTAACGTTTGCTATCCTAAAAAGTTCATTGGCACTATAAAACTTGTAAACTGGTAATTGGTCTTGGTCATGCAGAAAATCTTGACTATTTCTTAATAAAAGTTTATTATCTCTTGTGTTATCATAGTTTAAATTTTTACGAAATTCATTCAAAAATTTAGCATTATTTGTTTCTATATGATAATAGTTGTGATCACCCTCATATTCAATAAGATCACTGTTTGCAAGTTCATCACCCCTTTTTATCGATTTATTATACATATTATCAATATGATGAGTGTATTCATGCATTAGAGTACCAAAAATAATTTCAATTCTTTTTTCTACTGGTTGATTCAAAAGTTTTAGATTGTTTTCAACTATTTTATTTACAAAGATGTACATTTCGCGATTTGCAGGAAAATAAGCCCCGTTAGTTCGATCTTCTTGCAATTCATCATTTGGCACATTTATATTGATTCTTTTAATTGCGTTTATTTCTGGACCATAAAGTGCTCTTTGTTTAAACATTTTATTTAGTAAAAGCATTCCTTCTTTTCCTAGATAATAGACAGGTTCTCCGTTTGGTTTTCTAGCAATTGGTTTTTCGACAAAACTTAAATTTCCCACTTTAAAATTTGGATTAAGTTCTCTTGATGAATTACTTGTTTTTCTATTAAAAATAAGGGCATCATCGCTTGTTCTTATTTCAAAAGGAATATTATCTTCGTTTAATGATGTTTTGCTTAAATCATTTTCTGAATTTCGCAACGGAACAATCCCCTCATCAATAGCGCCACCATCTAATTTCTCAAAAACTGCTTTATAACCAAAATAACCAGCCGTGGCAATAAAACCTGCTGATATAGCAAAAATTGATAAACCTAGTAGAAATTTTTTTCCACTAGGTTTTTTCTTTTTTTCTTCTAACATAAGCCTCCAGTTTTTGAATATTATATTTTTTTAAGGCATTTAATAAATCAATATTAAATATTTTACTCTTATTTTAAAGTTATTATAATTATTAGTATGTTAAGAATTATAGCCGGAAAATACCGTTCAAGATTATTAAAACAACCTTCCTCTAAAACAACAAGGCCAACAACTGATAGAGCAAAAGAGGGCATTTTTTCTTCAATTCAATTTAATATTGAAGGTCGAGAGTTTCTAGATTTGTTTTCTGGATCTGGTTCATTTTGTCTTGAAGCCTTATCTCGTGGAGCAAAAAATGCCACATGTGTCGAAAAAGACTACGAAGCATATAAAATAATTATTGAGAATAAAAATAGTCTTAAAGAAAGGAATTTGTTAATTATTAATACTGATGCATTATCTTTTTTGTCCAAAAATAAGGATAAAAAATATGACTTTGTTTATTTAGACCCACCCTTTAGGGAAAAAGAATTGCTTGTTAAATGCATTGATATATTAACTTTAAATAATATGATAAATTCTAATGGAAAGATTATTATTGAAACTGATTGGAATAATTTCACATATAAAAATAATCATTATGAGGTAGTAAAACAAAAGAAGTATGGAAAAATTTTTATTTACTTTATTGAAAACATAAAGTAAATATTTTTTATATAATTAATTATTAATATAATTAATATTCTAATAGTACTTTAAATATTCTAAAATAAAAAAGATGAAGGAGAAAGCATGGAGAAAAAATTAATTATTTTTACCGGACCTTCTGGTGTTGGGAAGGGCACAATTGAAAAATATTTGTTTGATAATAAGGACTTAAAATTAAAATTATCGGTTTCAATTACTACCCGCGAGCCAAGAGAAGGTGAAGTTGATGGTATTCATTATTATTTTGTTCCAATTGATACATTTGAAACATTTATTAAGGAAGATAAGGTTTTAGAATATTCAAAGCATTTTGATAATTATTATGGAACACTAAATTCAGAAGTGGCAAATATTTGCGCCTCAGGAAAAATCCCATTTTTAGAAATCGAAACTAATGGTGCCTTGCAAATTATTAATAAGTATCGTAAAGAAGGTAGAGAAGGTGAAATATGTTCAATATTCTTAATGCCTCCATCATTAACAGAATTGGAAAGAAGAATTGAAAATAGAAATACTGAAACATATGACCTTATTTTAAAAAGATTAGATAAAGCAAGAGAAGAAATAATTCTTTCTTCGATTTTTCAACATGTTGTTATTAATAATTCAATTGAAGAAACCGCTAATAAAGTTAAGGAAATTATCAAGCAAAATTTTTCTCACATTATTGATGTAAAACAAAAAGCAGAACCTGGTAGAAAGGCTTAAAAAAAGTAGAAAAATGAAATATGTTATTAAAACTGATAAAGGAAAATATCGTAACGAGAACCAGGATTGTGCATCAATCAGTTTTTTAAATAATTGAACATTAGCTATATTATGCGATGGGATGGGGGGTCATTTTGGTGGTGCCTTGTGTTCACAAAAAACAGTGGAATTACTAGTTAGCTATTTTCAAGAAAGTTTTAACGATAATATTCAATTTAATGATAGAAAAAATATAAATAAATGATTTAATACCACACTAAGCTATATTAAAAAATCACTTAAAGATATAGTTAATAGTAAAAATATTGTAAATTATCAAGATATGGGCACAACTTTAACGGCTGCCCTAGTTTTTAATTTAAACAAACAAACTTATGTATTTAATATTGGCGATTCTCGTACATATGCATATAATGGCTTATTACATCAAATAACTATTGATCAAAACGTTTTACATGAACTTGCAGAAATCAAAAAAATAGATATGGATATTGTTAAATTATTACCTGATGCCAATAAGTTAGTTAGTTGTTTGGGGCCTAATAAGAATATGAAATGTGATAGTTTTTTATTGAAGAGCAGTGAAGAAATTAAATATATTTTATTGACATCGGACGGAATACATGATTTTGTTGATAAACCAACAATTGAGCAAATCCTTTTAGATAAAAAACTTAACCTTGATAAAAAAGCTCAAAAATTAATTGATATTGCGAAGAAAAATCAATCAAGAGATAATTTAACAGCATTGATATTGGAGCTTTAATTATGTTGAAGAGATTGGATAGATACGAAAATGTAAATAAACACTTTGAGGACTTTGCCTTAATAGGAAAAGGGGGGTATGGTGAGGTTTATTCTGCTTGTTATAAGAAGACACAAAAGAGAATGGCAGTTAAAATACTCACTGTTCCAGATATAACAAAAAAACAAGTTAATCAAATCCGCTTTCAGAACGAGTGCAACGTTTTGAAAACAATTAAATCGCCGAATGTAATCAAGATGATTGGCTACTATGTAAGCGCAGATGAATCTTATTATGCAATGGAATTAATCAAAGGAACCAATCTCAAGGCATTAATTGCAAAACACAAAAAAATACCTGTTGATGAAGCAATAAGAATTGCGAGAGAGATATGCAGGGGATTGTATGATATCCATTCATCTAATGTTATCCACCGAGACTTAAAACCAAGCAATATAATTATTGAAAATGATACCAATAGAGTTAAATTAATTGATTTTGGGATATCAATTAACGAGGATAGTTTGCGAGTTACAGCTGATAATAAAACAGTTGGATCAGTTCAATATTTAGCTCCTGAGATTCCCTTGAAAAGTCAACCAGCCTCAATTCAAAGTGATATCTATGCTTTTGGTATGATTTTGTATGAAATGCTTTCAGGACATCCTGTTTATCAAGGGATTGATGCCCAATCTATTTTACTGCTTCAAATAAACGGTACAATACCACCTTTAGAAGGTGTTGGGAAAACTATTCCGCAAGCTGTTGAAAATATTATAATAAAATGTACAGCTAAAAATCCTCAAAATCGCTATTTAAATTGCTTAGACATAATTAGTGATCTAGATCATTGTTTAACACCGCAAGCAAGCATGGAAAAGCGGCTTGATCTTGAAAATCATGAACAAAAGAAAAAAAAGAAATCACACAAGGTACTAAACATTGTTTTGATAACACTGGGTTCCTCAATAATTTTTGGATTATTAATTTATTTAATTGTATATTTAGTTGAATATTATAAAAAGTAGAAGTGAAGGTGTTAAATGGAAAAAGGAAAAATTATTAAGTCGTTAGCAGGTTTTTATGATGTTAAGTCGTTCGGGGATAAACAAATTTATAGAGTGAGAGGTTCAGGAAAACTTAGATTGCTTGATATGAAACCTATCGTCGGCGATAATGTTGAATTTGAAAAAGAAGGATTGATTCATCATATTTTAGGACGAAGAAATTTCTTTATTAGGCCTAAAATTGCTAATGTTGACCAAGCGATTGTTGTTATGTCATTAGTTGAACCGGAATTTAGTTCTCAATTAGTTGATAAGTTCCTTATTATTATTGAAAGCAAGAATGTAGAACCAATAATTGTTTTAACCAAGAAAGATCTAACATCTGCTTCAAGGATAGATTTTTACAAGGAACAAGGTTATAAGGTATTTGAAATAAATTATGAAAATGAAGCTAGTTTTGAAGGCTTGCGAGAAATTTTTAAACATAAGACTAGTTTTTTTGTGGGCCAAACCGGTGTCGGAAAAACGACACTAATAAATTATTTAGCTAGCACAAATTTTGAAACACAAGCTATTTCAAAGGCGCTAAACCGCGGTAAACATACAACAAGAGAAGTGAGTTTAATTAACTTTAATGGCGGCGAGATTATTGATACTCCTGGGTTTTCATCTATTGAGTTTGATTTAACAATTGATGAAATGCCTGTTGCTTTTAATTCTTTTAGAGAAGCATCTCCTTTTTGCAAATTTAGAAGTTGTAGACACTATCATGAAAGAATTGAGGATTGTGAAGTTAAAAGACGCGTTCAGTGTGGAATTATTAAAGAAGAAAGATATGAAAATTATAAAAGCTTTATGAAGCGTATGTTAGAACCAATATATTAAGGTGGAAAAAAATGGATAATAGACAAATAAGCCCTTCGATATTAGATGTAAAAAGTGATCAACTAATTTCCTATGTTAATTCATTGATTAAATGAGGTGTTAGTAATGTTCATTACGATGTTATGGATGCCCAATTTGTACCCAATACGGCCTTAACATATGAAGAAATTAAAAAAATATTTGATCAGTGTCCAAAGCATCATATGGATATTCACTTAATGGTTAAAGATGTTTTTTCTTATTATCATAAATTTAAGGAATTTGGAGCTATTTTAACATTTCATTATGAAGCTTTTGAAAATGAAATAGAGCTCAAAAAACTTATTAAATTAGCAAAAAAGGAAGACATAAAACTCGGCTTAGCCTTTAATCCCGATACAGATGTAAGCAAAGTTATACCATTTCTCAAGGATTTAGATTTAATATTAGCCATGAGTGTCTATCCTGGCAAGGGTGGCCAGAGTTTTATTGAATCTACTTATGCAAAGGTAAGACAACTTAGAAAATATATTGATCAAAAAAAATTGAAAATAATAATTGAAATTGATGGTGGTATTAAGGACTTTAATATTAAAAAATGTTTTGAGAGTGGCGTTGACTTAGCGGTTGTTGGCTCTTATTTAGTCAAAAATTTTTCAAAGGAAACAATTAAATTGTTATTGGGTTAATTGCTATTTTTAAATCAGTTACTAAAAAAAGCAAGCCAGAGATTAATTTACACAAAATTATCTACGGTTCCTGTCTATAACCAATTGCAAATAATTTCCAAAGAAGAGTAATAATAATTTAAAATAACCAAATAACATTCAGAAGATTAAATTCTCCGATTTTGTTATGTTATTTGGTTATTTTTGTCTAATAAATTTAGATTTGTGTGATTACTATTCCAAATCTCTTACTCAAAAAGTAAGCAGGAAATAAATTTACACAAAATTTACTACATTATCATCAGCATCAATTGCTGATGATTTTTTAACAATGAAAGGATGATTATTGTTTATTTTCGTCTTGTTTTTGATTTTGAGCGCTTAACATTTTATCGATTTTATCGTAGTTATAGAAATCTTTATAATCTAATTTGATGTCTGGTTGAACACCACTTTCAATTTCTTTGTTATCTTTACCAAATGTAGCATTATTTGGACCGCTTATTGTAATAGTTGTTCCATCGCTTAGAGCTAGAGGCATAATTGCTGACATACCGCCACCAGTTTTTTGACCAATAATTTTAGCAATACCCATTTCTTTAACAATACTTGTCAATTGGTTAGCAGCACTAAATGTATTTATACCAACTAGGATGTTTCAATTGTATTGTGTATATGCATCCCCTTCGTATATATCGTCACCATTAGTATCAACTAAGCCTTTACTTAAACTACCTACTCTATTTAAAATATCGAATTCACGATTTAGAATTGGTTTATCAGTCATAAAACCTAGTGTTTTAACCATTGATCCAACGCTACCACCACCATTAATAGCAATGTTTAGAACAATGTTTTTTATATTTTTATGTTCTTCTTTTGCTACCTCTTTCATTAGATATCTCATTAAATGGTATGTATCATGTTTTCAAGCTTCATCAGATTTGTTTTGTTCTTTAGTTCCATCTTCAAAATGTAATAGGGTGACAAAAGCGGTATTGCCAACATATTTCACATAGTCTTCTGGTTTGAAGTCTGCAATTTTCTTTTTGAAATATGCTTCAAAGCCTTTAACCAATTCTGCTCTTTGTTTATTGAAATCAATTCTATATTGACCATAGTCTTTAATTTGTAATTGTAGAGGTTTAAGATAATTAGTTGCTTCATAGTATGAGAATGAGTTCATTCTTGTATGTAATTCATTTAATTGCTTATGGAAAATACTGATGTATGCTTCATTTCATTTTTTAGGATCAGTCGATAGAAGTTTTTCTTTATCTTCTTTTTTGATATAGTCTGCAAAAGATTTAATTTGTTTATATTCTCTTAAGCCATAAAAGTAGTCCATTGTAAATGATAAATGGTTAAAGTTTGCTTCTCTTTCTTCCTTGGTTGGTTTGCTGCCATGGAGATTGTTATCTTTTCTAATTCTTTCTCTTGCTTCTTCTTCAGTTTTACCAAATGAGTCAAGTCCAGCAAAAACATTAGTGAATGTTTTTCCATTGTAGTAGATATTGTTGAATGTTCAACTCATAAATAGAGTGTTAAATACTGAAAATGGCACTAGAACTTTATCATCTTTGTAAAGGATATCCATATGATATTTACCTAGATCGAAAGTAACGCCTTTATCACTTTCTGGAATTCTTTCATATTCATATTTAGCGAATTCTCCACCATCTGTTAATTCTTGTGGTCTTAATATTTCATAAAAGAAGTCTGTTGTGGTTACAAAAATTGTATTTTTATTTCAATCAATTACCAACTTGTTTGAAATAGTTCCATCAGGATTGCTTGTGTAATAAGTTTTTCTATTCTTTTGTTTATCAACATATGAACTAAATTGTTCTGGGCCAATCAAGCCAGTTAGAGCACTTAAAAATTGATCAATATCAACATAAGCTGTCTTTGATTTATCATCCTTAATTTCATAAACATTAACATCTGAATCGTTAACTGTATATTCGGGATTATAGTTTTTGAAACTGTGAGAGGTGGAACTAATGTTAACCTTGTCATCGTTTTGAGGCTTGATATTGTTTTCTCTTTCAATATCATTTATTATTTCGTTTTTCTCATTTAGTTGATCTTTGATTTTGTTTAATTCATCGTTAGTATTATTTTTTTCTTTTTGTAATTCTTGAATTTTTTGTTCTTTTTCTTGAATTTCTTTATTTAATTTATCGATTTGTCCAGATTGACAGCTTGCAGTTAGTATAGCAATTGGTGCTAGACCAATAGCTGATAATGGAAGTAAGCTTGCTAAAAGTTTAGCTTTTCCTGATTTTTTCATATTTTTTCCTTCTTTACAATAATTTCTTCATTTTAAGAAAACACCGGAATTTTTTGGCCGATGTTATTAATTATTATTAATTTTGTTTTGAGTTAGCGCTTGTTAAAGCCTTGTCAATTGCCTCATCATTATAGAAGTCTTTGTATTCGATTGCAATGTCAGTTGGAACACCACTTTCTATTTCTTTGTTTTCTATTCCAAAAACAGCATTGTTTGGTCCACTCATAGTAATGGTTGTACCATCTGGCATTACGTTTGACATAATAGCTGACATACCACCACCAGATTTTTGACCAATAATTTTAGCAATACCCATTTCCTTAACAATACTTGCTAGTTGGTTTGCGGCGCTAAATGTAGTTACACCAACTAACAAGTTTCAATTGTATTTATCATAAGCATCATTTTCGTATTTGCCATCACCATCGGTGTCAACTTCTGATTTGCTTAAACTATTTGTTCTATTTAGAATATCTTGTTCGCGGTTTAAAATAGGTTTATCGGTCATAAAGCCTAAAGTTCTAACCATAGCAGAAACGCTACCGCCACCATTTAAAGATAGATCTAATACAATATTTTTAATTTCTGGTCTCTTCTTAACTTCTTCAATTAGACGTTTCATTAGGAAGTATGTATCATATTTTCATGCATTGTCTTTATCACTTATTTCATCCTTTGTTCCGTCCTTGAACTCAAGAAGGGTTACAATAGCTGTATTGCCGTGGTATCTAATTAAATCTTTTGTATCAATATCCTCAACATCCTTATGAAATCTTTCTTTAAATAGCTTTGTTAATTTTCTTAAGGTATCTTGCTCATTCAACAATTTTTGTCCAAAGTCATTTCTTGTTAATGATTTAAAAATATCGGCATCTCATTTTTTTTCACGATACGAAAAAGTATTTAGGTTTGTGTGTAAATCATTTAATTGTTTATGGAAGATATTTATATATGCTTTGTTATATATTTCTGGGTCAGTTGATAATAATTTTTCTTTATCTTCTTTTGAAATATAGTCTGCAAAAGATTTAATTTGTTTATATTCTCTTAGGCCATAAAAGTAGTCCATTGTAAATGATAAATGGTTGAAGTTTGCTTCTCTTTCTTCCTTTGTAGCCTTATTGCCATTTAGATCATCATTCTTTCTTATTCTTTCTCTTAGCTCTTCATTTGCAGTTTCAAATGCATCAAGTCCATCACTTACATTTGTAAATGTTTTACCATTAAAGTAAATATTGTTTGATGTTGTACTCATGAATAAGGTATTGAATATTGAAAATGGAAGTAATACTTTATCATTACTATATAAGATATCCATATTGTATTTGCCCAGGTCAAAGTTGATAAGTTTGCCTTCATCACCTTTGATGCGCGATAATTCATATTCGGTTTTTAGGAATTGCTCACCATCGGTTAATTGTTGTGGTTTAAAAATTTCATAAAAGAAATTAGTGCTTGTTAATTGAATGGTGTTTTTGGCTCAGTCAATAATTAATTTATTTGATATTGTTCCATCTGGATTTTTTGTAAAATATGTTTTTGTATTTTTATCTTTTTCAACATATGAACTTAATTGATTTTGGTCAAATAAACCATCTAAAATCGATATAAACTGATCTAAGTCAATATAAGGTGTCTTAGACTTGTCATCTTTAATAAAAAATGCTTCAGCTTCATTTGTTTCTTTTACTGTGTATTCAGCATTATAGTTTTTAAAGTTATATTTTTTGGTCTCGAAAACTTTTTTATCATCATTTTGCGGAGTTACTTTTTCTAATTCACCCTTTAATTTTTTTATTTCTAAATCTTTTTTTGGAAGTTGTTCTTTAGCTCAATTTAGTTGATTGGTAGCTTTATCTTTTTCAACTTGTTCCCTTGAAAGTTGCTGTTCTTTTTTTATAAGTTCTTGGGTTAGTTTATCTTGTTCCCCCGATTGACAGCTTACTGATAGTATAGCAATAGGTGCTATGCCAACTATAGATAATGGTAAACTTGCTAGAAGTTTATATTTTCCTTGTTTTTTCATATTTTCCTTTCAATGTTGTATCTTTTTATCTAGTTTTATACTATCTAAAAACAATTTTATTACTTTTGGCTAAAAGCACAAAATTTATACTAAAAAACATAGAAAAGTTTTAGGTTCAAATAATTTAATTAAATAGATAGTGCTTTATAGTTGCTGTTTTAAATGTTAAAAAATGATAAAATTTAGCAATTACCTTAAAGAAAAAAACTAGATTGTATTTTTGTTTTGAGTTTTAATTTGAAATTAACATTTTTTTGTGAAATTAGAAATTTTTATTAAATCTTACAAAGAGAATTACCATCCGTTTTTGCTTATTTGATTAATAAAGACATGGAAATAATTTATTTTGTAAGATATTTTGAAAATGTTATTAATCTTAAAATGATTTTATGTTAAAATTTATTGTGCTTTTAATAGCAATAAGTAGATTCATTTCTCACCTAAGTGATTTTTTGCTGGGTCGCTACAGATAAAGATTATTTAATATTTTTGTAGTTAATGAGAAGTGGTCTAAACCCACTTTTTATTTATTTAAGGAGGAAGTTATATATCAAGATAACTCAAACTTTGCAAATAGTCAAAGTAAAAAACCAAAATCAGAACACGTTGTAAATAATGACATACCTTATAAAAAAGTTTTTGTTTTAGGCCCTGATAATGAAAAAATAGGAGTTTTAACTAAAGAGGATGCTTTAGAAAAAGCTTCTGAATATAAAATGGATTTGGTTCTTATCTCAATTGAAAATAACAAACCTATTACTAGAATTATGGACTATGGTAAGTTTAAATATGATAAGAAGAAAAAACAAAAAGCAATTAAGGAAAAACAGTCAGTAACTATTAACCGCGAAATAAGATTAACCCCTTTAATTGGACAACATGACCTTGAAACAAAGGCACGCAAAGTGCGTGAATTTATTTTGGAGGGAAATCGTGTAAAAGTGTCGGTTAAGTTTAGGGGTCGTGAGCGTAGCAGAACTGATTTGGGGCACGAAATTTTAGATAAGTTTTATGCGCTTGTCGAGGACATTGCAAAAGTATCAAAAGAGCCAACTTTAGTAAATGAACGTTTTTTAGATATGTATATCGAAAAAGATAAAAAGAAAGTTGAAGCCTTTAACAAAAAAAATAACGAACCTTCACAACCACAAGGAGAATAACATGCCAAAAATGAAAACCAAGAGCGGTTTAAAGAAGAGAATTAAAATAACTGCAACAGGTAAAGTTAAACGTGGAAATGCATATCGTTCACACTTAGCACAAAACAAAACAACTAAGCAAAAACGTCAATCTCGTAAATCATCAACCTTATCAGCATCAGATTTTAAGAGATATAAAGAATTAATTTAATTTTTTAATAAATTATTTGGAAAGGAAAATATTATGCGTACAAGAGGCGGAGTAGTAACAAGAAGAAGACGTGTTAAATGATTAAAACTTGCTAAGGGATACTGAGGACACAAATCTATTGGTTATAAAGTTGCTAAGCAAGCTGTTGTTAAATCATGAACATATGCATTTAGAGATAGAAAACAAGTTAAACGTGAATTCAGAAAATTATGAATTGCTCGTATTAACGCAGCAGCAAGAACAAATGGTATTACATATTCAAGACTAGTCGAAGGATTAAATAAAGCAAATATAAATATCAATAGAAAAATGCTTTCAGAATTAGCAATTAACTATCCCGAATCATTTACTTCGATAGTGGAAACAGCCAAAAAAGCTCTATCATTAAAATAATTTTTAACAGCTTTAGTTAGCTGTTTTATTTTTTATGTATATTAATACATAATCATTTTATTTTCGTTAAATTGCAACAAAAATGAGCCACCTAACATATATAGTAAAATGTTAT